>JANMRB010000116.1:0-14298 GCA_031370825.1 Ilumatobacteraceae bacterium | reverse complement strand
TTGGCGACCATGTGCCGGTACTCGCCGTGGATCGGGACGAAGAAGTCCGGCCGGGTCAGGGACAGGAAGGTCTTCAACTCGTCGGCTTGGGCGTGGCCGGTGGCGTGCACGTCGGCGACGCCGGAATGAATGACTTGCGCGCCCGCACGCAGCAACCCGTCGATCACGCGGTTGACGTTGCTCTCGTTGCCTGGGATCGCATGACTGGACAGGATGACCGTGTCGGTCTCGCCGATCTTCACCCACTTGTTCTCGCCGCGACCCAATAGCGCGAGCGCCGACATCGGCTCGCCTTGCGAACCCGTCGAGATCACACACACCTTGCCGGGCGGGTAGTCGCCGATGTCTTCGATGTCGACCAGTGACTTGTCAGGAATCGTGACGACTCCGAGGTCACGGCCCATCCGAACGTTCTTCTTCATGCTGAGCCCGAGCGTCGCGACGACCCGCCCCTCGGCTACGGCGGCGTCGGCGATCTGCTGGATGCGATGCAGGTGGCTGGCAAAGCTGGCGGTGATGATCCGTTGACCGCGTTGTTCGGCGAAGATCCCCCGCAACACCGCGCCAACGCCGGTCTCGGACGGTGCGTGTCCCTGCTCTTCGGCGTTGGTCGAGTCGGCCAGCAGTAGACGGATGCCTTCGTTGGACGCGATGGACCCGATGCGGGCCAGGTCCGTGCGACGGCCGTCGACAGGGGTGAGGTCGAGCTTGAAGTCGCCTGAGTGCAGGATCACGCCTTGCGGGGTGTGTATCGCGATCGCGTGTGCATGCGGCACGGAGTGGGTGACCGGGATGAACTCCACATCGAATGGCCCGATCATCCGCCGCTCGCCGTCGCGCACGACGATGAGATCGGTCTTGCCCAAGAGTCCCGCTTCTTCGATGCGGTTGCGAGCCAGACCGAGCGTCACAGCGGAGCCGAAGATCGGGAAGCTCAATTCACGCAGGAGGTAGTGCAACGCCCCGACATGGTCCTCGTGACCATGCGTGGCGACAAGCCCTTCGATCCGGTCGGCGTTCTCGCGCAGCCACGTGAAGTCGGGTAGCACCAGATCGATGCCGTGCATGTCGGCATCGGGGAACATCAGCCCGCAATCGATCAACAACACCCGACCCTGCTGCTCGATGGCCATGCAATTTCGGCCGATCTCCCCGAGACCGCCGAGGAAGACGATGCGAACCGGCTCAGCCATCAGTAGGCACGGCGATCACAACGGGCGGTCGGGAAATGCATCTCTCCATCGTTGCAGGTTGGCCCACACCTCGGGCGCACGCCCTTCGACGAACGCCGGTGCATCTCCCATGGGAAGCCGGGCTTGCCCGACGGGAATGCCCAGGTGGCGCATCATTGCCTTGGTCGGGATCGGGTTGGGTGCATCGTCGCCCGTCTCGTAGGCGAAGCTCTCCAACATCCGGCTGTTGACCAGCCGGGCGCCCTCGGTATCACCCTTCTCCCACAGATCGAACATCTCTTGATGGTCCTCGCCGGTCCAGTGCGTCGCTACACCGACGGTCCCGACGATCCCGCAGGCCAGCAATGGCAGCGTCATCAGGTCGTCGCCGCTGTACGCCTGGCACCCTGTGGGCATCGAACTGATCAGAGCAGCGGTCTCACCAGGGTTTGCCGCCGCATCTTTCAATGCCACGATGTTGGGAACCTCGCGAAACAACTTCAGTAGCGTTGCGGTGTTGATCTTTCGCCCTGTTCGGATCGGGATGTCGTAGACCATCACCGGCAGATCGGTGGCGGCGGCGATCGCGCGCATGTGGCCTTCGATGCCGGCCTGAGAAGGCCGGTTGTAGTAGGGGCACACGGCCAGGGCTCCCGCTGCGCCGAGTGCTCGTGCCTCGCGAGTCAAGCGAACCGAATGGCGCGTGTCGTTGGTGCCGGTACCGGCGATCACCGGAATGGTCACGGCTTCGATGACAGCTGCGAACAACGAGAGTCGCTCGTCGTCGTCGAGCGTGGGCGCCTCGCCGGTTGTTCCCGCCAGCACGAGTCCGTCGTTGCCATGGTCTTGGAGGTATTGGGCCAGCACCTTCGCGGTATCGAGATCGAGCGCACCATCGCTGTCGAATGGAGTGACCATCGCGCTGAGCACGCGTCCGAATCGAGCCATGAGCGCAATCGTAGATGACCTCTGACCTAACTCGGCAGCCCGGCCCACATCAGGATTCGGCGGAACGGGAAGAAGTGCGGGTGGTGGTCACCGAGCACCCGCAGCAGTGCAGCCTCGTATTCGGCGATGAAAGCATCGAACGCAGCGGGCTCGAGGCGCTTTTCGAAGCGGGTCAGCGTCGTGCCGCGCACCCACTCGACGACGTCGCGGCTGGTCGGTAACACGTGCGGATAGACCTGCAGCCGAACATGCTGCCTCTCGAAGCCGAGGTCGTACAGGGCCTGCGCGTACTCCTCCGGCTCCAACACGTAGGCCTTGACCGGGTCGATCGGCGGGCCATCAGGTCCGAACAGCGAACGGTAGGGCTCGCGATCGGCGATGTCACGGGCAACGACGTGGGCGGGCATGTCGGCGTTGGCGGGCACCTGAATGGCGATCTGGCCACCGGGCCGCAACGCACCCGCCCATCTCGTCATCACGTCGATGTGGTCAGGTACCCATTGCAAGCTGGCTGCCGCCAGGACGAGATCGAAATCCTGGTGAGACTTCCACTCGCCGATGTCGCCATGGCGGAAAGACACCGAGTCAGAGGTGTGCTCGATGGTCCGGTCGAGCATCGCCTGAGAGTTGTCGATGCCGATCATCTCGCTGACTCCCAACTGCTCAGCGGCAAGAGCCGTCAACTCCCCCGGCCCACAGCCGAGGTCGACCGCCCGGTCGATAGGGCCCGGCTCGATCAACGCGAGAAGATCGTGAAACGGCTGGGCTCGTTCGGCGGCGAATCGGCGATACTGCTCGGGGTTCCAGTCAGGCATAACTTGTATTGTACTTGTATCTAACTGATCGATGTCAAGCTCCGCCCCATACGCCGAAGCGCCCTGCGATGGCATATGGTCTGACAACCAGACCAGCGCGCAGGAGGCAACATGACGAGTATCCCGTTTGCGCCGGTCAAGCGGCGGACCATCTCCTCGGAGATCCGGGCCCAACTGCTCGAGGCGATCCGCACAGGCGAGTTGGCACCGGGCAGCCCCGTACCGGCGGAGCGGCAACTGTGCGAGCAGTTCGGCGTTGCTCGCACGTCCGTCCGCGAGGCGATCCAGGGGCTGACGGCGTCGGGCTACCTCGAGCGTCGCGGCAACCGACCCGTCGTTGCCGAACGTCTTCCGGAGATCCGCCTCACGGGAAGCTCGGCGACCCTCGACGACCGCAAGGCGCTCGTGCGCCAGCTCTTCGAAGTACGGCGGACGATCGAGCCGGCGATGTCCGAGCTCGCCGCCCGGCGAGCCTCGCCGGAGGAACGTGCAGACATCGCCGATCTGGCGGCGCGATCGACGGATCAGCTCGACGAGTTCCGCACGATCGACCGCGGCTTCCACACCGCCATCTCGAGAGCATGCGGCAACCCGTTGCTGCAAGAGGTCTACGGCAAGACCCTCGCCGCGTTGTTCGACTCGGGCGAGCTTGCCTCTCTGCTGTACGCCGAGATCAACAGACGTGAGGTCGCCGAGATCATCGCCTCGTCCACTGCTGCGCATCGGGCCATCGCAGAAGCGCTCGTCGCCGGTCGTCGCAAGGCAACTGTTACTGCAGTCCAGAGCCACCTCGACGACGTCGAACGCCGCATGATCGACCAACTGTTGTGAGAGGACAGCCGATGGATCTGACCAATCAGTACTGCTACTTCTACGACGACACCGAGTTCAACGAGACCGACCGACCCGGATTTCGGCGCAGGGTGATCACGGGCGATCTGCTGCAACTCTGCTTCTGGCGGATCACCGGCGGCACGACCGGCTCGTTCCTGCATCATCACGTCGACCAAGAGCAGCTCGGCATCATCGTGCGCGGCAAGCTCGACTTCCACATCGGCGAGCAGGACGACGACACTCGCACGCTTCTCGGGCCGGGCGAGATCTACCTGGCGCCACGTTCGGTCTGGCATGGCGACAGCATCTTCGTCGGTGACGACGAGCTCAACGAGGTGTGGATCCTCGACGTGTTCGCACCGCCGCGAGAGGATCTGCGCAATGGCTGAGGGCCAGGCATCGGCGGATTGGCGCCTTGCGGTCGACATCGGCGGCACCTTCACCGACGTCGTCCTGATCAACGCGGCCACCGGTCGTGTGATCGTCGACAAGACGCTCACCACACCCGCTGCCCCGCTCGACGGCGTTCGCACCGGCGTGCGTCAGTTGCTGCAGAAGGCCGGCGTCCGCCCGGCTGAGATCACGGCTCCGATCGTCCACGCGACGACCCTCATCACCAACGCGTTGATAGAGGGCAAGATCGGGCGCGCCGGGATCGTCACCACGTTGGGGTTCGGGGACACGATGCTGATCCGCGACGAGCATCGATACGACATGTACGACCTGCAGATCGAGTTCCCGAGCCCTCCTGTCCCACGGGACCGCGTCGTCGAGATCGCCGAGCGGACCAACCCGTTGGGAGATGTGATCGACACTCCGTCGGCTGCAGGCCTCGACAGGATCGCGACAGCCCTGCGCGAGGCCAAGGTCGAGTCCGTCGGCGTGTGCCTGATCAATGCGTACGCCAACCCTTCCAACGAACGGATCATCGCCGATCACCTGCGTCGCGAACTTGGTGTCCCGGTTTGCATCTCCGCGGAGATCTCGCCACAGATTCGCGAATACCCGCGCATGATCACGACAGCCTGCAACGCAGCCACGATGCCAGTGATCGGTCCGTATCTCGACGAGTTGCAGAAGTGGTTGGCAGCGGAGGGATTCGGCGGCGCGGTGTTGATGATGCTTTCGAACGGCGGTGTGGTCTCCGCCGACGACGCTGCGCGCGCTCCGATACGACTTGTCGAGAGCGGGCCCGCAGCGGGCGCCTTGGCCGGAAGCTGGTTCGCCCGTCGTCTGGGCGAAGACCGTCTGCTCTGTTTCGACATGGGCGGCACGACGGCCAAGTCGTGTCTGATCGTCGGAGGCGAGCCGGAGGTCACCAACACGTTCGAAGTCGCACGCATCTACCGATTCAAAAAGGGCTCGGGCTTCCCTGTGTCGGTGCCCTCGGTCGACCTCGTCGAGATCGGTGCCGGTGGCGGGAGCCTGGCACGCATCGACGAGCTCGGGCTGCTGAAGGTCGGCCCCGAGTCGTCAGGTGCCGATCCTGGCCCGGCGTGCTACGGCCGTGGCGGTACCAAAGCCGCTGTCACCGACGCGGACCTCGCGCTCGGCATGCTCGACGCCGGTTACTTCTTGGGTGGCGACATGAAGCTCGACCTCGCCGCCAACGATGCCGCGCTGCAATCCATCGCCGGTCAGCTCGGTCTACCCGTCAGCGATACAGCTGCCGGTATCCACGAACTGGTCAACCAGAACATGGCGGCAGCGGCGCGCATGCACGCCGTCGAACGGGGCGAAGACCTTCGGGGTGTCACCGTGCTGGCGTTCGGTGGCGCCGGACCGATACATGCATGCGGTGTCGCCGAGTTGCTCGATTCGCCGCGAGTGATCTTCCCGGTCAACGCCAGTGTGCTCAGCGCATTCGGCACGTTGGTCTCGCCCGTGCGCATCGATCTCGCTCGCTCCATGGTCAGGTCGCTGGCGGCAATCTCGTACGAGGAGCGCGACGCGTTGCTCGATGACCTGCGCGAAGAGGGTCGTCGAGTCCTGGCAGCTGCCGGCGTGCCCGGCGATCGCATCCGCTTCCGCTACGGGATCGACGCGCGCTACCTCGGGCAGGGCAACGAGCTGACGATCTGGGTCGGTGATGGCGACCAATGGCCGGTCACCGATCAGGAGATCGTCGACCACTTCGAGCGCGACTATCGGCGGACCTACGGCTTGACGATTCCGGACGTCACTGTCGAGGCCGTCACGTGGCGCCTGTCTGCATACGCCAACGCCGATACGGTCGAGCCCGTAGCCGAAGTGGGTGCGGAGCACGGACGTCCGCACACGATTCGTTCCGTCCGCTTCGACCGCATGGCTGAGGCACTGGAGACGCCCGTCTACAGACGCGTCGACCTCGGCAAGGGTCAGCGTCTGGTGGGGCCGGCCATCGTCGAAGAGCGCGAGACGACCGCTGTGATCCGGCCGGGCTGGGTCGTGGAGGTTGCCGACGACGGTTCCCTGGTCGCCGAAAGGAGTCTGTGATGGCATTCGATCCGATCGAGCTCGAGGTGCTGTGGCAGAGCCTGATCGCCACCGTCAACGAACAGGCCAGGGCACTGCAACGTGCTGCCTTCTCGCCGATCGTCCGCGAAGCCGGCGACCTTGCCAATGCCGTGTTCGACCAGCGTGGCCGAATGGTTGCCCAGGCCATCACCGGCACGCCAGGGCACATCAATTCACTGGCCCGTGCTGCGACTGCAGTGCTGGACGAGTACCCACCAGAGTCGCTCGTCGAAGGCGATGTGTTGATCACCAACGATCCATACAAGACCGCCGGTCAGCTACTCGACGTGACCGTCCTCTACCCCGTGTTCCGCGGTGGCAAGGCCATCGCATTCTTCGGATCGACCATCCATCACACCGACGTCGGTGGCTACGGCATCGGCGCCGGCGCGCGCGATGTCTTCGAAGAGGGTTTGTGGATCCCGATCTGCAAGCTGATGAAGGCCGGTGAACGCAACGACGACGTCTGGCGGTTCATCCTCAGCAACGTTCGACAGCCGGATCACATGTCCGGTGATCTTCACGCCCAGATGGCCTCGGGTGAGGTGGGTGCGCAACGGCTGTTGAGCCTGTGCAAGCAACACGGCCTCGACGACATCGAGGCGCTGGCCGACGAGATCATCGAACGCAGCGAACTGGCAACGCGTGCCACGATTCGAGAGCTGCCGGCCGGCACGTACCGCGCCAGCGCCGAGCTCGACCTTGCCGACGGCAGCCGCATCGACATCGTCTGTGCCATCACGGTCGATCCGGTGCTCGGCGAGATCCTCGTCGATTACGAAGGCTCGTCGGGTGCCAGCCCGTATGGCATCAACGTCGTCAAGAACTACACCCACGCCTACACGACGTTCGCAGTTCGCTCGGTGCTGAACCCTGAGTTGCCCAACAACCACGGCAGCCTGGCGCCGATCTTGGTCGAGGCACCCGTCGGATCCATTGTCAACGCCGTCTCCCCGCAACCGTGCACCGCGCGACACGTCGTCGGGATGTTCCTTCCCAACGCGTTGCTCAAGGCGCTCGCCCAGATCAAGCCGGAGCAGGCGATGGCAGAGGGCAGCGGGGCGGTCTGGACCATGCAGGTCTCGGGCAACCACGACGACGGACGGCCGTTCATCACCGCTATGTTCACCTACGCCGGTGGAGTCGGCGCCCGTGCCCACAAGCCCGGCCTGTCGGCGTGCTCGTACCCGACCGGCGTCGCAGCTGTTCCCGTCGAGGTCGTCGAGGCATCGGCACCGATTCGGTTCCACCGCAAGTCGCTGCGCGCCGGCAGCGGCGGCGTTGGTCGACAGATCGGCGGGATGGGTCAGACCGTGGAGTTCAGCGTCGACACGACGAGACCGTGGCAGTTGAACGCCGTCACATCACGACTGGCCATTCCCCCCGAGGGCATCTTCGGGGGAGGCGCCGGCGCTGCCGGGTCCTTCACCGTCAACGGCGAGGCGGTGCGCACCCAGCAACGGATCACGCTGCAGCCGGACGACCGCGTCAGCCTGGAGCTGCCCGGCGGTGGCGGCTACGGAACCGTCGAAGAACCACAACCAGCGTGAGCAGTTGGCCCGACGCCCGATGCTTCGGCGATTTGTGGGCTGACGCGGTGGCCACGAACCCCGACGGTGTCTTTCTGCGATTCGAAGGACCATCGGGCGCGGTTCGGGAGTGGAGCTACATCGAGTTCGACGCGCTCGTCGGGCGCATGGCCGCACAACTGGTCGCGTCCGGGGCGCAGCAGGGACGAGCGGTCCACCTGGCACTGACCAACAGCCCGGCATTCGTCGCGGCGTGGATCGCGACCATTCGCCTCGGCGCATGGCTCGTGCCCAGCGATCCGACGGCTCGCACACCCGAACTGACGGCGCAGATCGAGCGCACCCAGCCGACTGTCGGCTTGTACTCCGGCTCACGAGCGCGCGAGTACCTCGCCGCCGCAGGGGGTATGACCACCATCGCCGTTGACGAGGCAGATACCGAACTGGCCCATCTCGACGGCCGGCCGCACACCCAGTGGCCCACACTCGACCTTCGCGATCGGGCGGCGGTGATGTTCACCTCCGGCACGACTGGTCGCCCCAAGGGCGTCGAGATCACCCAGGCGAACTACGCCTTTGCCGGCAAGGTGATGGCAGAAGCCGCGTGCCTCCGTGCGGAGCATCGTCAACTCGTCGTGCTCCCGTTGTTCCACGCGAACGCCCAGTACTACTCGTTCGCCTCGGCAATCTGGGCCGGGGCCTCGGTCGCATTGATGCACACGTTCTCGGCCAGCCGATTCCTGACCCAGGCGGCCGAGCATCAGGCCACGCACGCCAGCTTGTTCGCCGCACCGATCCGGATGATCCTTGCTCGTGGCGCAACACCTGTCTCCGGCGTCGAGCTGCAGCATTGCTGGTACGCCATGAGCATCAGCGACGATCAATACGAAGTGCTCGTCGGCCTGTTGGGCTGCAGGCCGCGCCAGCTCTACGGCATGACGGAGACCATCCCAGCGGTGCTCATCGACGCCGCTGTTGACCCCGTCCCGTCGAGCATGGGCTACGTCACAACAGGATGCCTTGTCGAAGTGCGCGACGCCGAGGGCTCGCCGAGCCCTGCTGGCGAGGTAGGCGAGATCGTTGTCGGCGGCGAGCGTGGCATCACGTTGTTCGCCGGCTACCTCGACGATCCCGCGACCACCTCGGCAAGCTTCGACGACGGGTGGTTCCGCACCGGCGACCGCGCCCGCCGCGATGAGAATGGCCGTCACTACTTCGACGGTCGCCGAGCCGACGTGCTGAAGGTAGCCGGTGAGAACGTCTCGACCGTCGAGGTCGAGCAGGTGCTCGCTGCTCATCCCGCCGTGCTCGAGGCTGCTGTGGTGGGCATGCCCGATCCGGTGCGTGACGAGGTTCCCGTGGCCTTCGTCGTTGCCGCGGATCCTTCCCAGCCGCCGACCGTCGAACAGCTGTTGACGTGGTGCACGGACCGGCTGGCAAAATCCAAGCTGCCGCGCGAGATCACTTTTGTCGACGAGCTGCCGCGAACCAGTGTTGGCAAGATTCGAAAGTTCCTGCTGCGAGACCCAACTGCCGAAGAGAGTGGCCAACGATGACCGAACAAACTGTTCTCACCACTGAGCTGCTGACGTCGTTCGACCAGTCGGTGCTCGACGTCGATCAGGCCTGCACTCTGCCAGCCGCGTGCTACACGACCGACGAGTTCCTCGACTTCGAACGGCACGCCGTCTTCGATCACGAGTGGCTGTGCGTCGGGCGTGCCGAGAGGATCGCCAACGCGGGCGACTACTTCACCGCCACTGTCAACGGCGAGCGGTTGATCATCGCCCGCGCCAAGGATGGCGCGATCCACGCGTTCTCCGCAACATGCCAACACCGCGGCATGCAGATCGTCGATGACAGCGGTACATGTGGCACGTTCACATGCCCGTACCACCAGTGGGTGTACGGCCTCGACGGGCGCTTGCTCGGCGCGCCCGCCATGGAACGCACCGCGAATTTCAGCAAATCCGAATGGGGGCTTCCCAACCTGCGAGTCGAGGAATGGCTCGGCTTCCTGTTCGTCAACTTCGACGCTTCGGCGACACCGTTGGCCCCGTCGCTTGCCGCCTATGAACCGTTCCTGCAGCACTACGACCTGACCAACGCAGCGTCGCCGGCCAGCTTCACGCTCACCGATCTGCCGTGGAACTGGAAGGTCATGTTCGAGAACTTCAACGACGGTTACCACGCCAACCGGTTGCATCACACCATCCAGGACTTCTGCCCGAGCAACCTCGCCGCGTTCCCCGTGGCTTGGAATGATGCCTCCAACGTGATCTTCCGTACGAACGGCTACACCCACATCGATGGGGGCTTCAATGCGACCACCAAGGCACTGCTGCCCGTGTTCCCCGACCTCACCGAAGAAGAGCGGTGGCGATCCACGTTTGCGCTCATTCCCCCGACGCTGTGCCTCGGTACAGCGCCTGACCAGGCGTTCTACTTCATCGTCACCCCGAAATCCGCGGAAACCATCGATGTCGAGATCGGCTACCTGTTGCACGCGAGCGCTCTGAAGCACCCGATGTTCGAACACCTCTTCGCAATGAGCGACGCCGGCGTTCAGGTGTTCGTAAAACAGGATCAGGACGCGACGACCAAGGTGCAGCGTGGGATGCACTCGCGCTTCGCGGCCAGGGGGCGCTACTCGTGGCAGGAAGAAAGTCACGTGCAGTTCAATCGCTGGCTGGTGCAGCGCTATCGAAACCACTGGCCAGCAGCCGACGAGTGATGCCCGAGGCGTGGGTTCTTCTCGGTAGAGCGCCGTAATCTTCGATCATGGTTGCACAGCTGAATCACAGGATCGTCGCCGCACTACGCGTTCCTGAGGACCCGAGCGGCCACTATCTCGAGGTCTTGACCCGTCCGTACGGTAGCGGCGCGTAGAACTGTCGTCGCTGGGCGTCTTACTGTGAGACTGCGGAATATGCCCTTCGTAAGTGACCACGCGGCAGAGAGCGTCACGGCGGTCGCGGGCGAGGGTGGCGTGGCGGTCTCGTATGTTCCGGCCGGCTCACGTATCTCGCCGGGCGCGGTTTTGCTGCTCGTCTGTTCGGCGCTGATCTTCAGCACGGGCGGACTGTTCATCCGTGAGATCGACCATCCCCACGCATGGCAAACCGTGTTCTGGCGTTCGCTGTCGGCGTGCGTCAGCCTGTCGCTGTTGATCATCTGGCGGGAGCGGTCGAACCCGCTGCGAGCCATCGTCAGGATCGGGCGACCGGGTTGGGCAGTCGCCGGTGCGTTCTGCCTGTCCTCGATCAGCATGGTCGTCGCCCTCACCAAGACCAGCGTGGCGATCGTGTTGGTGATCTTCGCGCTCAGTCCTTTGGCTGCGGCCGTCATCGCCTGGATCTTCATCGGCGAACAGGTGCGTCCCTACACGTGGATCGCGATCGGCACGACGGTGACCGGCGTTGCGTTCATGGTGTCGGGACCCGGTGCCGGTGGATCGACATCCGGCGCATTGGTCGCGCTGGTCATCCCCTTGTCGTTCGGCTACGGCACGGTCATGATCCGTCGTCATTCCGAGATCGCCATGGCGCCGGCGATGCTCCTCTCGGCAGCGATCAGCTCCTTGGTGTCGTTGCCGTTCGCCCATCCGTTCGACGTGAGTCGGCACGACCTGTTGTTGCTGCTGACGTTCGGGTTCGCACAACTCGGTATCGGCTTGGCTCTGTTCAGCATCGGCGCGGCACGTGCGCCAGCCACCGACGTGGCCTTGCTGTCGATGCTGGAGCCGATCATGGGCCCGATCTGGGTGTGGATCTTCGTCAGCGAGTACCCGGGAGTTCCCGCCCTCATCGGTGGTGGCATCGTGTTCATCGCGCTGGCGCTGCACACGGTCTATGCGGCGTCGAAGAGTGGAACCGCTGAGGGGCTGCACGACGAGCTGATCAGCGCACCGACACGGGCTCCTTCGCGCGCTGGCTGATCAGCCGTTGTCGATCGGGTTGATGGTCGAGCCCGGCGAGACGATCGCGTCGACCGCGGCGAGCGCCTCGGCCGGCACTGTGGCGTCTGCCGCGGCGAGCAGCGAAGCCATCTGTTCCGGCGTGCGCGGCCCGATCAGGGCCGACGTGACCGCCGGATGAGCGAGGACGAAGCCGATCGCCAACTGGATCAGGGTCAGGTCCGCCGATGCCGCGACGGCAGCGAGCTGATCGACCAGGTCTCGTTTTCGGCGACGAATGGCCTCGTCACCGTGATCGAAGTGATCCGGTTCGCGCGCTGCACGTGAGCCCTCGTCGACCGACTCGGACTGATACTTCCCCGTCAGCCATCCACCGTTGAGCGGCGCCCACACGAGGACGCCGACATCGTGCTGGCGGCACCAGGCAAGGACCTCCGTCTCGGCCGCCCGCACGAGGATCGAGTAGGGCGGCTGCTCACTGCTCGGCGCGCTGAGACCGAGACGCTCGGCACACGCGCGGGCCTCGGCGAGTTGCGGTGGCGAGAAGGTCGAGGTGCCGATGGCGCGAACCTTCCCCGCCCGTACCAACTCGTCGAACGCCTGCAGGGTCTCGTCGATCGGTGTGCTGGGGTCCGGTCGGTGCATCTGGTAGATGTCGATGTAGTCCGTGCCAAGGCGGCGAAGGCTGGCATCGCATGATTGCAGGATCCAACGCCGTGACAGGCCCCGTTCCAGCGGATCGTCGCTCATCGCGTTGCCCACTTTCGTGGCGAGAACGATCTGGTCGCGACGACCGGCGATGGCCCGACCGAGCATCTCTTCGGAGACCCCGAAGTCGTAGATGTCAGCGGTGTCGAACAGCGTCACACCCGCCGCAAGGGCAGTGTCGAACATCGTGCGGCAGGCGTCCTCGTCGGGATTGCCCCACCGCCCGAACATCATGGTTCCCAGCGCTAAGGTTCCGACCTCGATGCCGCTCGAGCCGAGCTGTCGGTACTCCATTCGTCAGGCCAGACCGGCTTGCCGTTGGAAGACCAAGCTGTCCCAATAGTCAATGCGGTGGGCGATACGACCATTTAGAACCAGGAATCGCATCACACCGCGCACGGCGATGGGACGCTCGTTGACCACCGTTCGCAGGGTGTAGGCAGCCCACACCCGGTCGCCGTCGGCGATCACCTCTTCGATCTCGTAACGCAGCCCTGGCATCGACTCCAAGAACCCTGGAAGGCGTTGGCGGTACTCGTCGATGCCGACGCAACCACCTCCGAGCGCGGCAGTGTGCTCGTTGACGAACTCGTCGCTGACGAACGCCGCAACCGACTCTGCTTGCCCGGTCGAAAACGCTTCGAGATAGCCGATGCACACAGCCGTCGGCGACGGGATCTCGGCAGTCACGAGCCGCTACCCCAGACCTCCTGCACGGTCGCGTACACGCCCTGATCGTAAGAGAACTCGATCATGTTGCCGTCGGGATCGGTGAGAGCACAGATGTAACCGATCGGCGGTGGCATCTCGGTCGGCGGCCACGCCAGACAGCCCTCCGCCTCCCCACGTTTTGCGATGGCATCGACCTCGGCTCTGCTGGTGACCTCGATGCCGATGTGCGCGAACGGCGCCATGATCGGCTGCGGACCCTTGTCCTGGTCACGGATGAAGCTGACCAGCACCAAGATGAAGGGTTTGTCGACCTGGTCGCGGTGGCCGAGCCATGCACCCTGCCCGTCCGCGTCTTCGCGACGATCCAGCAGTTCGAGTGGGGTGTACCGCTCGTACCAGTCAATGGTCTTGTCGATATCGGTGGCGGGCAGGGCGATATGAGTCCACCGCATGGACGGCGGATGAACCGAGTACTTGTCGGCGACCTCACTCACGGGTCCAGCCTTCCGGCACGACAGGATCGGACCCACCCTTGGTCCACAGGATCAAGGTGTTACCCCACGGATCCATGAAGGCGCTGTTGAACCCGTTGAACTCGGCCCAATAGTGGCGGCGCCACAGTTCGGTAGCACCCAATCGAATGGCCGTGTCGAGGATGCGCTCGTCGCTGTCGTCGGCGGCGACCAATATCCAGACGCGCGCAGTGCGCGCCGGCGCGCTGAGGGAACGTGGCTCGACCCCTTCAGGATCAGGGTGCGGGCGGGCGTTGGCCACGTTGAAAATGCCCATGTGCAGATTGCCGATCTCCGACGGCGTGCCGTCGCCCAGCGGAAAATGTCCGCCGGGGACGATTCGATGGAACACGCCGGACGGCCGCCCCTCGACCTCCCACCCGAACACCTCCGCATAGAACCGCCCGGAGGCCTCTGGATCGTCGCTCGGCAGATCGACGAAGATCAAGGTGTTGGGTTGGGTCATAGGGCACGAACGTAGCATCGTTGGACTGATGGTCAGACCGTCGAAGCGACGAGCCGCAACAGAATTCGCTCCACTTATTCCGCCATTGTGGGTACTCCGTGTCACGAGTCACGACACGGCGAGACTATGGTTCGTCCGCAACGGAATGGTCTGACCATCAGTCCGCGACACAAGGGGGAGATCGACGTGAACAGTAGGAGATTTGGCAACGGCGCAGGCCGAGCGATCAT
>JANMRB010000094.1:0-3703 GCA_031370825.1 Ilumatobacteraceae bacterium | reverse complement strand
TCGGCACAGTCCTCCATCGCACACAACCGGCCTCCACGGCCGCCGTCGGCGCACCGTTACCCAGCCTGTATCGCCTCAGCGTCGGTCGCCGACCGTGGGCGATTGGCAACGGCGCCATCATCGTCACGCTCATTGTCGCGCTGACCACCAGCCTCGCCGGATTCACGTCCTCCTACGACGCCGCCAAGGCGAACGATGCCCGCTACGCCACCGGCTCCGACATCCGCATCGCGGCCGGACCGACCGCCCGACGCACGTACACCGCAGATCAAGCAGGCATCTTCATCACCGACGGTGTCGCCCAGGCGAGCCCCGTGGTCTACAGCATCCGCAACGTCATCCTGCGCAGCGCACGCACATCGGACCCCGCCAACCTCGCCGCCATCGACCCTGCATCGTTTGGATCAGTCGCTCCACTCCGCAACGACAACTTCCCGACGGCCGATGCCACCGCAGCGCTCCGGACGCTGCAGACCGACCCTGGCGCTGTGCTGCTCAGCAACCACATGGCACAGTTCCTCAAGGCCAAGGTCGGGGACACGCTCCACGTCCTCCTGGCCCGAGGCACCGACGACCAGATCGAGGTCGACTTCCACATCACCGGACTGTTCGAGCGGCTCCCAGGATTCCCGGACGGCGCGGACGCGATGATGTCCATTCACCAATACATCGCCAACGCCCCGTCAAAGACACCCGACTTCTTCCTCGCATCGACCACCGCACCCAGCGGCGCCGGCCTCAGCCGTGCCCTGACGTCACTCGGACAAGGCCCAGCAGCAGCCGACCAGCTTCAGATCACCACGCGAGCCACGACCGTTGCCCGAGACCAATCCAGCCTCGCCGCGCTCAACATCGCCGGACTCGTCGACCTCGACTCGACATTCGCACTCGCCATGGAGATCGTGACCATCGCCATCTTCGTATTCGGCCTCCTGCTCCAACGACGACGCGAATACGTCACCCTTCGAGCGCAAGGCCTCGACCTTCGGACCATACGGCTTCTCATCGCCGCCGAAGCGGGCACCGTCGCAATCGTTGGCGCCATCGCCGGTGTCCTCGTCGGCACCGCAATGGGCTACTACTTCGTTACCGTCCTGCGGCCCCTGTTCGTGCTTCCGCCCTCCTACACCTTGCCTCTGCGAACCCTGCTCGCCCCGATTGGGCTCGTACTCGTGGCGACGATCGTCTGCACGCTCGCCGGGGCGCGCCTTGTCAACCGTCTCGAACCGACCGAGCTGCTCCGCGACGAGTAGTCGACGCTCTGTGGTGTCCACGGCGAGCGAACTGAGCACGATCGCGGTCCCGGACCACAACAAGGTATTGTCCGCCTAAGAGACTGCTGAGCAATTCGTCGAGGGTGCTCGCGTTTTGTGTTCGGATGTAAAAGAATGGTGTTCATGCAGGGCACCTCGGATCCGAACCCGGAGTTGTTGGACGCGTTGGCGATGTGTGGTCATCTGGTGCCACGTGATTCGGTGCACTGGTTTCTGGCTGAGCACCGCCAACGACTGTTCCCGGACGACATGTTCGCCGATCTGTTCGCCTCCGGAAAGGGTCGCTCGTCGGTGCCAGCCGATGTGATCGCGACTGTCATGGTCTTGCAGTCGTTGGAAGGCCTGTCGGATCGCGAGGCGATCGGCCAGTTGCGGAACTCGATCTCGTGGAAGGTCGCCGCGGGCCGGTCGCTCGCCGATGAAGGGTTCCATTCGACGGTGTTGACGTTGTGGCGCAACAAGCTGCGTGTCTCGGATCGTCCGCAACGGGTCTTCGACGCTGTCCGCGAGGTGATCCGGGCGACGAACATTTTGAACGGCAAGACCCGCCGCGCGTTGGATTCGACAGTGCTCGATGACGCGGTGATCCGTCAGGACGCGATCATGCAGTTGGTCGCTCAGATCCGCCGCGTGCGGCGCCTGATCCCCGCCGCGAAAGCACTCGAGCTCGTCGCCCACGACTATGACAACAACCCCGGCAAACCACAATGTGCGTGGAACGACCGGGCTGACATCGACCGTGTCGTCACCGAACTGGTCAACGACGCGAACCGGATCCTGGCCGCGCTCGACGGTGTCGTGCTCGACGACGTGCAGGCTGAAGCGGTCGGGTTGCTGGCCCTTGTCGCTGGTCAAGACGTCGAACCGGGCGACAGCGAGGGGACATGGCGGATCGCTCGCGAGACGCGCCCGGACCGGATCGTGTCAGTTGTCGATCCCGACTCCAGGCATGTGCACAAGACGACCTCGAACTATCGCGACGGGTTCAAAGCTCACGTCGGGATCGAACCCGACACCGGGCTGATCACCGGATGCGAGTTGACCGCGGGCAATGTCGGTGACGCTCAAGCCGCGCCCGGTCTGCTCGCCGGTGAGAGCGGACCAGTCGAGGTTCTCGGCGATTCCGGATACGGGTCCGGCGAGTTCCGTCAACACTTGAAAGATCGCGGTCACACCGCGACGATCAAGCCGATCGCGTTACACGCCACGATCGCCGACGGGTTCACGATCGATGACTTCACGATCGATCTCGAGGCGATGACAGCGACCTGTCCGAACTCGGTCACCGTGACCATCTCCCGCTCGCGCTATGCGACGTTCGGCGCGAAGTGCCAAGGCTGCCCGATGCGCGCCAGGTGCACGAAGTCACGGCACGGCCGCAAACTGAGGATCCACCCGCAACACGATCTCCTCGTCGCGGCACGCGCCCACGCGCTCACCGACGAGTTCAAAATCCCATACCGGCAACATCGGCCGATGGTCGAACGATCCATCGCTTGGCTCGTCCGCAAAGGCGGACGCAGAGTCCGCTACCGAGGCATCGCCCGCAACCAGATCGGACTCGCTCACCGCTGCGCAGCGATCAACCTGAAACGACTGATCAATCTCGGCCTCGACTGGAACAGCACGTGGACCATCGCCCAATGAATCCGGCGGGCCCGGGGCTGACAAAGAGGAAACGACACCTACGGGGTTGAACCCGACCAGCGTGACCGGCTCACATCCTCACAACGCCGGCTCTTCGGTCAGTCATGTCCCCGGACCCACCACAACGCTACGACAACCCGAACCCGCCCGAAACAGCGAAATGCTCAGCAGTCTCCTAACCGTCGGCGACGACGGGCCGGGCATCCCCTCTGGCGACCGCCAGCACATCTTCGAACGCTTCGTACGACTCGACACCGCCCGAACCCGCGACTCCGGTGGCACCGGCCTCGGACTCGCCATCGTCCACGACGTCGTCACCAACCACCGCGGCACCATCACCATCACAGACACCCACCCTCATGGCGCAACACTCACCGTCGATCTTCCGGATTACGCCGACAACTAGGCATCGCTGGTAACGTGGAGACCCTGCACGCCACCAAACGGGCCTGTCAGATACTTTGGTTGAGTGACGAAGCCTGAGCGTCCGCGGTACCCGACGGCCGTCAAAGTTTGGGGTCGGCACGGATCCCTTTCGAGTCCAATCCCATCGGATCAATGCAACGATGCCCGTCGTCGTCCTAATCAGCGATCGTCTGGCAGCGAGCTGGCGTCGGCGACCCCGAGACCGGGCACGCCCTTCCCTCAGTCTTCCCAATCACGTCGAGACATGGCCATCATTTCAGTCAACGGTTCAACCAGCTATCGATTGGTAGAGCATAAACCTCCTGGTCATGCTGCCTTCTTGGCGCCCCCGGTAGGATTCGAACCTACGACACACG
>JANMRB010000120.1:0-14514 GCA_031370825.1 Ilumatobacteraceae bacterium | reverse complement strand
TACAACCTGGTCGACGACGCCTGGAACGCTGTGATCTCCGGACGGTTAGCTGCCGCGGATTTCCTCGGTTTCGTCGAAGAGTTCCAGGACGACCGCGACCTTGCGGTCTGGCAGGCGATCGCCGTCGGTCTGCGAGGTCTCGGCCGTCTTGTGGACGGGCCCGCGTACGAGGCGTTGCAACACCGCATCGCCGACCTTGTGCGACCCGTTGTCGCCGACCTCGGCTGGACACCGGCCGAGAACGAGCCGGACCTCACGTCGAAGTTGCGCGGGCTACTGGTCGCAGTCTTGGCCGTGCAGGGCAACGACGCCGGCGCCCAGGCACGATGCCGCGAGATGCTGGCTGACGAATCAACCGATCCCGAGCTCGCCGCTGCCGCAGCCGTAGCAGTCGCCTCGGTCGGCAGCGACGACGACTACGACGAGTACGTGAAGCGTTTCCGCTCGGCTGCGACACCGCAGCTCAAGTACCGCTACTTGTACGCGCTGGCCGAGTTCCCGAGCGAAACGCACATGCGGCGCACGATCGACCTGGCGTTGTCGGGCGACGTCAAGACGCAGGATGCGCCATTCCTTCTCAACCGGTGCATCGCCAATCGCCAGCAGGGTCCTTTGGCATGGGAGCAGGTCCGGCGGCATTGGCCGGAGCTTCTGGAACGATTCCCCGACAACACGGTCATCCGCATGGTCGGGTCGATTTCGACGTTGACAACGCCGGAGCTGGTCGCCGACGTGCAGAGCTTCTTCTCCGAACACCCGATCCCGCAAGCAGCCAAGACCCTCGAGCAGTTGTTGGAGCGCGAGCGGGTCAACGCCGAGCTTCGTGCCCGCGAAGCCGAGCGGCTGGCGGCCGCGCTGGCGGCGACGGCTTAAGCCAACTGCTCGACTTCCAACTGGTCGGCGGCGTGCCGGGCGCGAAGCACTTTCTTGTCGAACTTGCCGACGCTGGTCTTCGGGACCTCGTCGATGAAGCTCCAGCGCTCCGGTAGCCAGAACTTGGCGGTTCGGTCGGCGAGCCAGACGCGCAGCTCGGCAGCCGTGATGTGAGAATCCGATCTGCGCACCACGCACGCGAGCGGTCGTTCGTCCCAGCGTTCGTCGGGCACGCCGATCACCGCCGCCTCGACGATGTCGGGATGGCCCATGAGCGTATTTTCGAGGTCGACCGAGGAGACCCACTCGCCCCCGGACTTGATGACGTCCTTGGCGCGATCGCTGATCACCACGTATCCGTTGGGTGAAACGGAGGCGACATCGCCCGTGCGCAGCCACCCGTCGTGGAACCTGTCGGGATCGTCGAGCCGGTAGTACGACGCAGTGATCCATGGGCCACGCACCTCGATCTCACCGAGCGACTCGCTGTCCCACGGAACCTCGGCGCCACTGTCGTCAGTGATGCGCAACTCGACGCCCGGGAGTATGCGCCCGGTACGTGTACGCCACGTGACTTCGTCGTCGCCGGCCATGTCCTTCGGTGGGTTCCCAATCGCGCAGACCGGACTTGTCTCCGTCATGCCCCAGCCCTGCACGATCGGCACACCGAAGGTGTCGAAGTAGCCCTGGATCAAAGCTCGCGGCACGGCAGATCCACCGCACATGACCAGGCGCAGCGACGACAGATCGGCGTTCTTGCCGTTGTTCAGCAGGTCGGTCAGAACCGTGGGCACAGCGCCGGTCAGAGTCGGCCGGGTCTCTTCGATGATTCGGCTCAACGGGGCTGCCTGCAGGAACTGCTGCGGAAAGACCAGGTCAGCGCCCACCATCCAGGCCGCATACGGCGTTCCCCACGCATTGGCATGGAACATGGGCACGATCACCAGCATGCGATCGCTCTCGGCAAGGGCGATGTTGGCGGTCGAGGTCACCATCACCGAATGCAGGAACGTGCTGCGATGGCTGTACATCACGCCCTTCGGGTTCCCGGTCGTGCCGCTCGTGTAACACATGGCCATTCCGGTGCGCTCGTCGAGCTCGGGATACTCAAAACCGGTCTTTTCCGCGGCCAGGAGGGTGTCGTAGTCCAAGGTGTCGCCGAGGGCGGACGTGTCGCCGGAACCTTTGACGATGATGTGCTCCAAGGTGGTCAACTGATCGCGGACCTTGGCGAGGAGCGGGATGATCGAGGCGTCGACGATGATCACCTTGTCTTCGGCGTGGTTGATCACGAAGCTCAGCTGGTCGGGGAACAGCCGAATGTTCAAGGTGTGCAGCACGGCACCCATGCACGGCACCGCGAGGTACGCCTCGAGATGAGTCTGGTTGTTCCACATGAAGGTTCCGACCCGATCGCCGGACTTCACGCCCAACCGGGTCAGGGCGGCGGCCAACTGGTCTGCTCGGTCGGCGACCTCGGCAAACGTCGCCTCAGCGTATCCATCGCCCGTGAAGGTGATCACCTTGCTCGATGCATGGACCGTGCGACCGTGTTGGAGGATCGGTCGAAGCGTCAACGGATAGTCCTGCATCGTGCTGAACAGCATCGATTCCCCTTCGTCGTCGGTGCGGTCACGTTAGTCCCCGCCTGTCGCGGCCACTAACTGCGTCGCAACTGAATGTCACGTCTGCGCGTTGCGGCTCAAGCGACCGCTAAAGCCGCCGATGGGTCTTCAGACCTATTACCCATCAATCTGGTGGACGTCTTAAGACTTTATGGCAAGATCGTACCGATGACCGCGGTGACCGTCACCAATGTCGATTCGACGCGTGTGAACACTCGATCGGCGAGCCACTACTTCGTCAACGCGCCCGTCGACGCTCTGCTCATCGGTGGGGCATCAGTGATCCTCTACGCCCTCTTTCGCATCCGCCCGGAGATGGCCTCCTCGCCCTCGGTGGCATCGATCGCGGCAACGCTCGTGTGGGTGTGCAACTACCCCCACTTCGCCTCCACCAACTACCGCCTGTACCACTCCAGGGCATCGATCGCCCAGTATCCCTTGACCAGCATCGTCACCCCGATCGTTGTGACGGCGGCGGTGATCGGTTGTTACCTCTCACCCGACGCCATCGCGCCCATGTTCATCAAGCTCTACCTGTTGTGGTCGCCGTATCACTTCTCCGGCCAGACCCTCGGAATCACGATGGTCTACGCGCGTCGAGCCGGCTTCGTCATCGACGGGTGGCTGCGCAGGTGCTTGACCGCATTCATCTTCTTGACCTTTGCCGTGCAGAACGCATGGGCCGAAGTCGGTCGACACGTCAACGCCTTCTACGGCGTCAACTATCCGACGCTGGGCGTGCCTACATGGCTTCCGGAGACCTTGACGAAACTGATGTGGACGGCCTTGGCTGCGACGATCGCCCTGCTGATGTGGAAGATCGCGAACGGCGGCCCACGAGTCCCGCTGATCGTCCTGCTTCCGGCGTTCACGCAGTACATCTGGTTCGTGGCCACCCCGGTCGGCCAGTTCGCCTACACGGTGCCGTTGTTCCACTCCTTGCAGTACCTGCTGATCGCGTGGAACGTGCAGCTGAAACAGGGGCTCGATGACCGTCATCGGGCTCCCTCGGTGAGATTCGTGTGGACGGAATCCACGCGCTGGATGGCAATCAACATCGCCGGTGGATACGCCTTGTTCTGGGCATTGCCGCACCTGGGCAGTCACTTCGGCAAGCCCCTGGTCTTCAGCACCGCGGTGATGCTCGCCGCGATCCAGGTCCATCACTTCTTCGTCGATGGTGTGATCTGGCGGCTGCACTATCCAGCCGCCAGGTCACCACTGTCCTCTTCGCTGCGCGAAGTCAGCGGCCGAACATGAGACACCGTTCAGTCGCCGTGACGCTGGCATGCATCGGTGGGTGCCTCGGTACTTTGCTCGTGGCGGCGCCGTGCTTTGCATACTCCCCGCCGGAGACGAACCCGCGCATCGTGGTGGAGACTCCTCAGGGGAAGATCCTCATCGCGTTAGCTCCCGAGAACGCTCCGAAACATGTGGAGCAGTTCATGATCGCCCTTGCTGCGGGCGACTTCGAAGGTGCAAACGTCGTGCGTGTCGCGCCGAAGTTCTACGCGCAGGTGGTCGGCAACGTGGGTACCGCGCAGTTGGCCGGTCTGCCTGTCGAACACGTCAAGGTTGGAAATCTGCGTGGTGCGCTCAGTGTCTACGACAGCGGGAAACCCGGCGATCCGCCGACTCTGATGTTCGTCCTGGTGAAGAGCCCGCAACTCGATGCCGCCTACACGCCCATCGGCTTCGTCGAAGCGGGTAAGACCGTGCTCCGGGAGATCGCCGCGACGCCGACGATCGGGGATCAGCGGCCGACCACGTCGATCACGCTCTCGAACATCCACATCGCTACGCGAGAAGAACGCGCCCGTCTCCGCCAGGCCGACGTGACAACGACAAGGGACGATTCCGGCACACCGCTTCTCGCGGCGATCTTCATCATCGCCACCGCAGCCTTTGCGGCAGCGCTGATCACCGCATACCACGACCGCCTGGGCAGCCGGCGAGCCAAGTCGCTCGCCCTGGTCGTCGTCCTGGTGGCGTTCTTCGGAGTGTGGGTGGCCTTGGGCGGAAGCGACCACCTTTCCAGCCTCGTCGGGGTGTTGCTGTTCGGCGGGTCGATCGCGATCTTCAGATTGATGGGCAAGTTCGAACGACCGGCGGCACCAGAGCTACGCGGAAGTACGGAGCCAGGTCAGCTCGCCAATGGCGAACAGCACCCCCAGCTTCGGATCGATCAATCGGAGGACGACCTCGAGAGCGTCCTCAGCCAGAGAGACGCATCCGCTGGTCGGTCGGGAAGGCCCGGAGGCGGAGTACGAGTTGCGGTGCAGGAAGATGGCCGCCGCGAGGGCCGGCTCACCCGGAGCGTCGCCAGAGATCGGGTCGAGGTTGGCGCCGATGACCGCGGCGTGCATGTAGACATCGCCGATGCCGACAAGCCACTCATCGGGTGAAGAACAGCCGGGCGAGTCGACCAGGTGCTGGTACGAGCTGACACTGGGGGTGGCTCCCCAGCAGTCCTCGTTGCGAACCATCCGGTACGAGCCACGCACACCTGGATCGGGACGGTTCCCGAAGAACTGGAACTGCTGTCCGTCCCATCCATGCCGTCGAAGTCTACGAAGCGCAACTCAGACGCTGCGCTCGACGCGAATGTCGCCCGACACCGACTTCAGTTGGAGGTGGACCGCTCGGCGATCGCCGGGATCCGATGGTGGCGCCGGCCCTGGAAGCGTCGCCCTCCCGCTGAGGGTCGCGATCTCGGCTTCGACACGTATGCCCGTGGGCAGCCCCACGCGGACATCGCCGGATATGGATCGCACCGCGATGTCAGATCCACAGCAGCGACCAATGCGGACGTCGCCGCTGGTCGATCCGACCGTCACGTCACCGTCGCAAACGTCGACCCGGAGATCACCCGATGTGACCGTCGCATCGAGTCGGCCCCCTACGCGTCGAAGTGTGCAATCGCCCGAGACCGACGACACGGTTGCCTCGCCGTCGACATCGCCACACGAGAACTCACCGGATGCCGTAGTGAGGTCGAGTCGTGCGGCATCGCCCATCTCGATGTCGCCACTTGCCGTATGCAGGCGGACGACGCCCAGCCGGCCGACCAGGCGCACATCGCCGGATGTCGAGCTGAGCTCGACATCGGTGCCTGAAGGGACGTGGGCGACGACCCTGGAGTTTCGACCACGTCGACCCCACCGCGATGGATGACGAACCGAGACGCGATCGCCGGTTTTGAACACTTCAAAGTCGTCGACATCACTGGCGTCGATCATGAGCAGAATCACCCCGGCATCGCCGGCGTACACCTCGACTGTTCCGACCGGCACTCGAATGTCCAGGGAGGGACGTTCACCGACCTCCCACTGCTCGTTGCGACTCATGGCTGCTGACCCATCACTGCTGACTCATCTCTTCTTTCTACAGGTCGAAGCTGTGTGTCATACGGAAACCTTGACCATGCTGTGGCTTGCGGGCGCGGCGTGACAGCGCATCCAGAACCCAGCTGTTGACCGAGGCGCCAGCAGTCTCGGCTGCGTCCTCGATGAGACTCTTCAACGACGGCGGGACGCGGAGTGTTATGCGCGCATCGAGCTCTTCTGTCGTGTTCGCCTCGGTTGAGACTGCGGCCTCGGCGATGCGCAGCGAAGGGTCGCCGTCGGCGAGGACCAGGTCGACTGTGCGATCCGGAAGTTGGGCACGCACCTCGCATGCAGCCTGCTCAGCGAGATCCATTGCCGCCTGACGGATGGCCGGCCCCAACGCAGCCACGAGATGGTCGAGCGCTTCCTCGACGGCGACGTCTCCGCCGGCCAACGAACCCTGACCGGCGAGTGCTGCTTGCACCGCATTGATGATCGGTTGTACTTGCATGGTCGGTTTGCCCCCCGCTGTTCGCTCAGCGACCGCGGCGGAAACCGTCGAACAGACGACCACTGCGTCGCGGTCTGGTTGCCTGGCGCAGTCGACGTTCCCGGTCTGCCTTCAATGAAGCGATGAACTCTGGGCTGCTGAAGAAGGGTGACATCATCAGGTCCTTTCTATGACATCATTATGATGTCACAATGATGTCACCCTGTCAAGAACTTATTCAGGACTTCGTGTCCTCAGGTAGCAATCGAACGAGTTTGCCCAGGTCAGGATCATATTTACCGATGATGTCGCGTACCCGCTCCACCGCTAGCGTGGCCATGCCCTCGACCAACTCGACGAAGAGATCGTGGGCCGCGGCGCGAGGCCAACGTTTCGGCAACAACACCTGGGGCAGATCCGGATCGGTCACGGCGAACACGAACCAGCGATAGGTGGCGCGGGTGCGCCCAACCAGCGCCTCGGTCGGGCTGATCCGTCCGTTCTCGAGTCGCCGCAACAATGGCCGGAAGGTGCGGATGAACTCCGAATACGAATCGCCAAGCTCGTCGAGGCTCCATGCCGAGGCGACCGAAAGCCTGTCCTGCTGCGGCATTTCAGCCGCACGAATGACAGTGCACGACTGCGGTGGAGCAACCTGCAAGGCGATGTCGAGCTCCTTGTCGGGAGCATGCGGCGACACCCACAGACCGTCGTAGAGCGGAGCAAAGCCCAACGATTGCAATCGCCCGCGCAGCATTGGACGAAGCCGACGTTGATCCTCCGGCACGGTGAACGCCACCATCGTCCACATCCCATCCCACCTTGGACTCGGCTTGCCGAATGCACGCGTGTGGATCGGACCGTACGGCAGCAGGTGCCGGAACCCATCGGCAACCCGATAAAAGGTGTTGCGCCCGTCCTTGGTACCGACGAGCAGACCGCGAATGGACAGTCGACTCAAAGCAGCGCGCGCCCCCGAAGGATTGACGTCGAACTCGGCGAGCAGATCGACGAGCGCTGCCGAAGGCAATGGTTCGCAACGTCCCGACCAGTAGTCGCCCAACAACGCGAGCAGGAGGTGTTGAGGCGGGAAGCCGACCTGAAATCGCGGAATGTCGAGCTCGCCGAACTCAGTGAATCGTGCAGCCGCGTCTTCATCGAGATCGTTGAACGGACGCTGACGTTCTCGATTCCGATCGCGAGTCATCGCCGCAACGGTAGCGACTACGGGTTGATCAGTCCGTCTTGGTCGTTGATCAGGAACTTCATCCCGCGCCGCAAGAAGTCGCCGACGACATCGGCGAATGCTTCGGGTCGGTCCGACTGGATGTCGTGGGCCGCGTCGTACACGTACTGCAGCGAGGAGTTGCGCATCGCCCGGCGCAATGCACGACCATTGATCGGGTTGACGATGCCGTCGTCGCGGCCGAACAGGATCAGTGTCTTCGTCGGCACCTCCGCGAGACGAGCGAGCAGTTCATCGTCGGAACCGTCGCCCATCAACCGTTCGACCGTGGGCCACACTCGGGCCATGAAGTCCGGATCGGGTGGGCTCATGTGCGGGAGCCGTTCGGGATGCGATCTGAACGCCCGTACGAACTCGTCGGGCCCCAATGTCGAGGGATGAACTGACGCCTCGCGAAACTTGGCTGGCGCCTCGAGCACCAACGACTCCACCCTCTCGGGATGGTTGACGACGAAGTGAAGGGCGCACGCTCCCCCGAACGACGTGCCGACGAGATGAAAGCGGTCGAGCCCGAGCGCCGTGGCGATGTCGGCAACCTGCGCGGCGAGGCCATCGAAATCGGCGACATCGTTGCTTTGTGCACCCCAGCCGGGGTATTCGACGACAATGACCCTGAAGTGCTCAGCGAGCGCGTCGAGCGCGAACGTCATGACCGGCCCGCCGGCACCCGGCAGATACAAGACGGCAGGACCATCTCCCGCTGAGTAGTAACGCACCGTGAAGCCGGAGGCCTCGACAGATCCTTCGACAAAGCCGAGACCGGGGGCACGAACTGTTGTATCCGTCATCGCAACCCCATCCCATGGAGCACCGGCACGACCTCTTGGCCGATCAGCTTCAGGCTCGACAGCATGGCATCGTGCGGCAAAGGGTTGATGGTGCCGAGCGATACCTCGAGCCGACCCATTCCGAGCACGTCGTGGATCCGCTCGATCTGGGCGAGCACCGTCTCGGGGCTTCCGTATAGCGGCGGGGCCATGACCATCGGCGGAGCCATCGACGGATCGATCACGACGTGTTTGGGTACCCCGCCCAGCGCAGCGCCGATCTGGGCCATCGTCATCATCATGTCGGGCGATGCACCCTTGAAGAGGCTCATCAACCCACCGCCTGCACCAAGCGCGCTCATCGTCTCGGCAGCCTCTTCATCAGTGTTGGCGACGTACATGAAGTGTCGATACTGCAGGTTGTCCGGAGTCGGCTCCCAGCCCGCCTCGGCCGCAGCTTGTCGGTACAGCGCGACATGCTCTGCACACTTCTCTGCCTGCATGTACGAAAAGCCGAGATTGAGGCCGTGCCGGCCGGCAAAGATCGCACCATCTTTGCTGTTGCCGGAGATGAGGATCGGCGGGTGTGGATCCTGGACGCGTCGAGGCCAGACGGCGATGTTGCGGAAGCGGTAGAAACGACCCTCCCAACCGAACGGTTCCGGCTCGGTGAAGCATGCCTTGATCAGCAGGGTCCCTTCCTCGTAGCGCTCGCGCGACTCCCACGGATTGGAGCCATAGGTGAGGTACTCGTTGGGTGTGCCGCGCAGCATGCCGATGCGCAGGCGGCCGTCGAGAAGGTTGTCGAGCATCGAATATTCCTCGGCGATGCGCACCGGGTTGTTCAGCGGCAGGTCGGTCCCGAACACTCCGATCTGCGCATCGGGAAACCGACGTCCAGCGACGGCCGCGAAGATGATCGGGTTGGGTGTCAACTGCTTCGGCGAGTAGTGGTGCTCGGCGAAGTTGAGGGCATCGAAGCCAGCATCGAGGGCGGCCGCGCACTCCACCAGTCCGTGCTCGATCGTGGCGCTGACCCATTCAGTCTCACAGATCCGCGGGGGCGCAGGCCACGAGTCACCGTGGTTCGGGCCCCAGTAGTTCATCGTGTGGAAAAACTCAATCTTCATACGGCTGCCAGAATACACGCACTAAATCTAGCTGTCGATAGCAAATGTGTAATTAGTTGTGAGGGCCGACATCGCTGATCGTCAGGGCTGACCCCATTCGGCGCGGGTCGCGTCGGCTACTCGGGTGATCAATGCGATCTGATCGGCAACGGTCCCGCCAACGATCCGATTGGCGATGCCGAAGTGCGAGGCTCCGGCCTCGCGCACCGCGCGAACGTGGGCAGCCCATTGCTCGGGCGGCGTGACGTGAGTGACCAGGCGCCCTTCCAGCCCGAACGACGCGACCTCGCGGCCGGCGGCCTCAACTTCAGCGCGCAAGCGATCGAACAGCACCAACATCGCTTCGAAGTTGGTCGCGAGCGGTGCCATCACCTTGAAACCGTCGGCGAAACGGGCAGCACGTTTGATCGTCACATCGCGAGGCATGCCCCCTGTGTCGAAGTTGCCGCCACCCATCCAGATCGGGATGACCCGATCCGGTCGCGGGTGCAGCGCGATGTCGTCGACGACGACGTGACTGCCGTGATAGGTCACCAGTGGCTGTGTCCACAGCAGTCGCATCACCTCGATCTGCTCTTCGATCCGCGCCCCGCGAGTGGACGGATCGACACCGACGGCCTCCATCTCGCGACGTTGCCAACCGACACTTACGCCGAGCCGAAGACGACCGCCGCTCAAGAGGTCCACCTCCGCAGCTTGCTTGGCCGCGAGGACGGCAGGACGGAGGGGCAGGAGCATCATTCCCGTGCTCAACTCGATCCGCTCCGTCACGCCGGCGAGAAACGCGAGCAGAGTGATCGACTCGTGCCACGGTTCGTCGAACGACAATCCGGGTGGGAAGACCGAAGCACTCGACGACGCCACGTGCTCGGAAAATGCGACGTGAGCGTATCCAAGGTCCTGCGCTGCCTGGACGTAGTCACGAATCTCGACAGCATGTGCGAAATATGGGATGTCGACACCGACTCGCATCGCGGCGACAGTACTCCGGTGCCGCGAACAGTCGACAGATGAGCTGCATACCGTCGACGCATATGCTCTCCTTTCATGCGTCTGTTCAACCTCGCCGACCGTCTCAGCACATTCGTCGATGGCGCCGTCGTCGACGTCGCCACGGCCAGCGACAATCACTTCTCGCCCGAGCCACAGCGCATGTTCGAAGACTGGCAGGGCCTCGCCGAATGGGGTCGGTCGGCCAACGCCCGTGGTGCTGGCGAGGTCGACCTTCAACAGGTGCATGCTCCGGTGCCTCGGCCTCCACAAGTCTTTGCAATCGGCCTGAACTACCAAGCCCACGCGGAGGAAGGCGTCTTCAGTGTTCCGGAGGAGCCGACGGTGTTCACCAAGTTTCCGAGCTGCATCGTCGGGCCGTCGCATGCAGTCGAGTTGCCGGTCGACACCGACTGGGAGATCGAGCTCGTGGTCGCAGTCTCGCGTCACGCACACCGGGTCTCGGCCGCGGATGCAATGTCGTTCATCGCCGGGTACACGATTGGGCAGGACCTGTCCGACCGAGTGCTGCAACGCAAGGGCCCAGCACCTCAGTGGAGCCTCGGAAAGTCCCGCTACGGCTACGGCCCGACCGGGCCCTGGCTGGTGACGCTCGATGAGTTCGACGATCCACTCGACCTGGCCATCCATGACACGCTCGCCGGCGAAACCCTGCAGGACTCGCGCACCTCGCTGTTGATCTTCGACATACCCGTCCTGATCGAGTACCTCTCGGGTCTGTGTCCGTTGATGCCCGGCGACCTGATCTTCACCGGCACTCCTGCGGGCGTCGGCTACGCCCGCAAACCACCCCGGTTCCTGCATCCCGGCGATGTGCTGACAAGCACGATCGAAGGCATTGGAGATCTGGTCACCCGCTTCGTCTAGACGCTCAATGTAGACGCTCAGGTCAGTAGGGTCTTTTGGACCTTGCCCATCGCGTTGCGGGGCAGCGTGTTGACGACGCGGACCTCGCGCGGGCGCTTGTGCACCGACAACAGGGCGGCGACATGGGTGATCAACGCGGCACTATCGAGATCGCTGCCGACAACGTAGGCAACGATTCGCTGACCGAGATCCGGGTCGCTGACGCCGATCACCGCACACTCGTTGACATCTGCATGGGTCAGCAACGCGGCCTCGACCTCGCCTGCGCCAACCTTGAACCCGCCCGTCTTGATGATGTCGATCGACTGCCGACCGACGATCCGATGGAACCGACCTTCGTCGATCACAGCCGCGTCGCCTGTTCGGAACCATTCACCATCGAACGATGCAGCGGTGGCGTCGGGACGGTTGAGGTATTCGTCGAACATCGTCGTCCCGCGGATCTGCAACTCGCCGATCGTCGAGCCGTCATGCGCCATCACGTCGCCGGTGTCGTCAACCAGCCTGCTATCGACGCCGGCGATCGGCAGACCGACCCATCCGGGGCGACGCTCGCCGTCCGCTCGGGTGGAGACGGTGATCAAGGTTTCGGTCATGCCGTAGCGCTCCACCGGTGCCTGGCCGATCAAGGCTTGCATCTGCTCGAACACAGCGACCGGCAAGGGTGCGCTGCCCGAGACCACCAGTCGGGCACCGCGCAGCGCCGAGGCCAGCGCGGGCTCCGCACAGATCCGCGACCACACGGTCGGTACGCCGAAGTACATCGAACCATCGGCTGCCGCGTAGGCCTGAGGTGTGGGCTTGCCGGTGTGGACGAGGCGTGATCCGACCCGCAGCGCACCGAGCACACCGAGCACCAATCCATGCACATGAAAGAGCGGCAAGCCGTGCACCAACGTGTCGTCAGGCGTCCACTGCCACGCTTCGGCAAGGCCATCCAAATCGGCTGCGACGGCCCGGCGCGACAGCACGACGCCTTTGGGCAAGCCCGTCGTGCCGGAGGTGTACATGATCAAGGCAGTGGAGTCGGTGGACGGCTCGACTCCGTACCACTCGGACTCGCCGTCGACGGAAACCTGGGGCAACGTGACCTCATCCCAATGCGGATCGCCAATCGTCGCTGCAGCGCCGGAGTCGCGCAGCATGTGCTCACGCTCCATCGGTCCGGCGTCGGCGGGCATGGGGACCACTGGCACACCTGCGAGCAGCGCGCCGACCACACCGACCACGGTGTCGAGCGTGGGCGTGGCCCGCAAAGCCACCGCGGGCATGCCAACCAGTCGCTCCGCCACCGCGCTCGACCGCCTGGCCAGTTGGGCCCAGGAAACCTGGACGCCGTCAACCGTAACGGCGTCGGAGTGATCACCGAACTCCTCGATCAGCGATGGCAGAAGAACGCTCATTGTTGACCACTTCTATCAGCACACCGCGCCTCTGGGAAACTCTCCGACCATGTTCGACAACCCGTGGGATCCACGCCAACGCGACGACCTGTCCGAGAACGAGCGAGTCCTTCTGCACTTCATGAGCGACTGCATGCATGGCGACGATCTGTCATTGGTCGACCGGTACGTGGCGGAGGGCTACATCCAACACACTCCGGGAATCGGCCAAGGTCGCGAGGGACTTCGCCACTACTTGCACGAGGTCGCGTGGAAGCGACCGGGCCGGCGCGATTGGCGGCCGATCCAACTTTTCGCCAACGGCGATTTCGTCATCCTGCACAAGCTGCTGCCCGCCGTGGTGATCGCCGACTTCCTGCGGTTCGATGCCGACGGGATGATGGCCGAACATTGGGATGTGGTGCAGCCGCTGCCCGAACCCGACTACGACCCGCTGCGGCCCTCGACGGAGAGCCTCGATCGCTTCCGAGCGGTCTTCGGCATCACTGACTAGTCGTGTCACGCGTCGGCCACGAGATCGGCAATGGTCCGCAGCACCGTGCTGCTCAATGCCAATTGGGTCTCGGTGCGGTTGACGTCGGGAGACGAAACGACACGCTGCAAGATCAGGTGCAGATGGTCGTTGGAACGGGCGACGATCCGAACCAACAGGTCACCAGAGCCCGTTACGGTGTGGATCTCGAGGATCTCGGGAATCGTGCGCAGATGGGCGACGACCCGATTGTGTGAGCCCTGCGAGATTGCGAGCGTGGTGAAGGCCAGGACGCCGAGCCCTGCGGCGGAGGGGTCGATGTCCGGCCCGTAGCCGACGATCACCTTTCGTTCCTCGAGGCGTCGCAGTCGGGTCAGCACCGTGCCGCGAGCACACTGCAGAACGCGGGCCAGTTCCGACACCGTTGAATGCGGTTCGGAACGCAGCCGCCCGATGAGGCGTCGGTCGAGTGAATCGAGCGCTGCGGGACCGCTATCCAACATGCGCAGCCGCGCCTCGACTTCGTGGCAACATCTTGATCACAATGATCAGCATTCCGGGAATGCTAATGCAATCTGACACTGACTCTTGATCTAGGTTGATCACCTTGCTTTGATTGCCAGATGTCGTTCATCAAAAAGGTCGATCACATCACCTACGCCTGCGAAGCGGGCACCATCGAGAAGTGGGCCTGGTTCCACATCGAAGTCGAAGGTGGCACCCTGATCAACCGAATCGACGACGTCCGCCCCGGCGACGCGGACAGCAGCATGAAGATCTGGTGCATCGATTACGGCGACTTCGGTGTCGCTCTGATCGAGGGCATCGATCGTGCCAAGAAGTCGCAAGTCACCAAGTTCGTCGATCTTCATGGCGATCATGCATGCCAGCACGTGGCCTACGACACGTACGACCTCAAGAAGTTCCAAAGCCACATGCGCGAGCTCGGTGGTTCTGCCCGCGGCGGCACGCTGGTGCGCAATGACGGGTTCGGCGTCCTCAAGCAGATGTTCGCACGCGGATATTCAGAAGGCGACGCCGCGGAGGCGACCTTCCCCGAGTACGTGCAACGTCCGACTCTGAGTGACGCCGACGAAGTGCACATCACCTTCGCCGAGGAGACCGGCCGCGGGTTCTACGACCAGATCGAAGATGCAGTGGCCGCCGGCGACGAGGAGCCGTTCTTCGACTTCTCCAAGATGCCCGACGACTGGCAAGTCCCCGCACCGACACCGCTGACCACGCGCTGACGACACGCCGCGTTCATGCGGCGCCGCGTTTTGGAGGCCCGATGGTCAAGACTT
>JANMRB010000285.1:0-6862 GCA_031370825.1 Ilumatobacteraceae bacterium | reverse complement strand
AACGGCAAGGTCGGCGCGGTCGGGTTCTGCATGAGCGGTGGGCTCACGATCGCGCTCGCCAAGGCGATGCCCGACCGCATCGCTGCCGCGGCGTCGATCCACGGCGCATGGCTCGTGCGCGACACGCCCGACTCGCCGCACCTCGACCTCGACCTCGTGCAGGCCGAGGTGTACTTCGCGTGGTGCGACAACGACGCAACCGCGCCAGCCGAGACGATCCCGGTGATCACTGCCGCCCTCGACGCGGCTGGTGTCGTCAACACCGTCGACTTCCTCACCGAGGCCGAGCACGGCTTCGCGCCGGCCGGACCGCGGTACGACCGGGCAGCGTCCGAGTTGCACTGGGAGCGAGTCCACTCGCTACTGCGACGCAACCTCTGACGCCACCCCGGCGCGCGAGGCAGCGGGCCGCTCGAGATGGGGCGTCCACGGCAACTCGGCGCGAATCGCCGCAGAGTGGGTCAACCGCGACGGCAACGGCGCGCGACTGCCGTTATCCGCCGCTTGATCAGGACGAGCGCACAACAAGGTTCGTAGCCGGCTGTGGAGTCCTTCCCGCTGAGAGCCTCAGCCAAATGTCGCTCGGTCGCTCGTCGACTCATTCCTCGAAGAGATGACGGAAGTACCGATCCGGGCTCTCCAGAAACGTGCGCCACAAACTGACCACCGACACCTCGTCGAACGACACCGCATGCGCGCCGTCGTCGTCGAACTCGTAGATGTGCGCACCGGGGTAGGCCATCAGCATCGGCGAATGCGTTGCGATCACGAACTGCGCCCCACTGGCGCACGCGTCGTGCATCGTGGCGAGCAACTTCAACTGGCCGTGGAACGACAGCGCCGACTCGGGCTCGTCGAGCAGGTACAGCCCGTCATCGCTCATCCGGCTGTCGATCAGCGTGAGGAACGACTCGCCGTGCGACCGGTGGTGCAAGTCCGGGAACAACATCGCCACGCCCTCATCGATGTCGTCGTCGAGGTGGATGTGCGTCGCCATCCCATAAAACGTCTCGGCTCGCAGGAACCAACCCCAGCGTGGTCGACCCGCCCACCGCAACCGGAGCCTCGACGCCAATGCGCTGTGCGTCGCATACGTCTCGAACTGCAAGTTGCGACTGCCGCCCTCGGCATTGAACCCTGCGGCGACCGCCAACGCCTCGACCAAGGTCGACTTCCCCGTTCCGTTGTCGCCGACGAACACCGTCACCGGCGCGAACTCGATGCCCGACAGCGCCCGCACGGCAGGCAACCCGAACGGATAGTCATCGCCGTTGCCGGGGCCATCTGTCAGCTCCGCCGACAGCAAATACACCATGTGCCGCACTGTAGGACGACTGCGCTGGCGTGCCGGAGCGGCAATCGGCCATGTAGTGCCAGTAACGGACGAGCGGGCTTCGGCCAGTTGTTCAGGACACCTCAGCGGTTGCCATCGGTGAGTCGCTCGAGTATCAGTAGCGCTGCGTCGTCGGGTTCCGTCGATGAAGTGTTGATGGTCAATGGCCCGAGATCGCTGACGTCGAGCAGGCGGTGTGTCCGGACGAACTCGCCGACGCTCGATGGATTGATCCACTTCAAGCGGTCGCGGCGGTCAGAGTTGGTGACGCGCGCGGTGAGCGCCGCGGGCGCGCAGTGCAACACAACAGGAAGGTAGGTGCGATCGGTGCGCTTTGCCAGATTGGCGAGGCGGTCCACGAAGCCCCGTTCACTCGGCTTGTCATCGGTGAGAACGTTGGTGAATACGAAGGACCAATCGGGTGGCGAGAGCTCTTCGATGGTTCGTAGGAGCACATCGGAGATCTCCCGGACGCGATCCCAGACAGTCGGGGGTACGGGCTTCACTCCATCAAGATCGAGTGCGGCGAAGATCACGTTGGCGGTGTGATGGTTGTCCAATACGACGAAGCGGTCACCGCTGCCCGAAGTGATCCCGGCGAGCGCACGGGCGATCGTGAGCTTCCCAGACGCCGGGAAGCCGATCAGGTGCACGATGGCGGGAACCCGCATCTCCCGCAGCGTACGAGATGGATGTGAGCGACGTTGCGCGAGACAAACCCTGGCCGACCGCGATTCTCGACTGATCGGTGCCGCTGGAAACCTCCTGGAAGCGTTCGCAGTCGGCTCCATCGGCGTGACGGCAATCTGTTGTGTTTCGACGGAACTGATAGCACAATGCAAGCATGCCAAATGTGTTGGTCCGCGACCTGCCAGAAGACGTGCATGCCAGCCTGCAGCGTCGAGCCGCAACCGCAGGTCAATCGCTGCAGCAATACCTTGCGACGGAGCTAACGCGACTCGCGAGCGCCCCAACGATGAATGAGGTCCTTGCACGCATTTCTCGCCACAAAGGAGGCCGCGTAGGTTTCGACACTGCCGTCAGCGATCTCGACGCCGAACGCAACAAGCGTTGATGGTCATTGATGCGTCGGTCATGGCCAACGTCGTCGGCGACGACGGCCCAACCGGTGACGCCGCCCGCGCACGCGTCGCGGCGACGGCCCAGGTGTCGGCGCCCGATCTCATCGACGTCGAAACCGTTGCCGTCCTGCGCAAACGCTGGCTCGCCGGCGATCTCACCGCCCGTCGCTTTCGCTCGGCGGTGGACGACCTGCTCGCACTCCCCGTGCACCGCTACCCCACCGGCCCCTTGATGATCCGCGCATACGAACTGAGAGCGAACGCGACCGCCTACGACGCCACCTACATTGCTCTCGCCGAGGGACTCGCATGCACACTCCTCACCGCCGACGGCCGTTTGGCTCGAGCTCCCGGCATCAACTGCCAGGTCGATGTCCTGGCGATCTGACCTCGAACGTCTCCGATCACCGCACCCTCTCACGTTGCTGTCGAACCTAGAGGTAGTTGAGGCGCAGTCCGCGGTGCTGCCACCGGGTGTGCAGCAGCGTGCCGGTCGCGGACGCGGTGATGTAGGCGTCGCGGTACTCACCACTACCGTCACGATCCCCGAAGCAGATGTTGGTGGTCATCAGGTCGCCCGTCGCGATGTGACTCGACGTGGAACCGTCAGCCGAGATGACGGTGATCCCGCCGTTGAGGAGCGTGGCGACGCAGACGTTGCCCTCGCCGTCGACTCCCAACGAGTCGAGCAACTGGTAGCCGGGTAGCCCAAAAAGACAGACGGATGGATCGAGCGGTGCCGCGGGCATCAACTCGCCGGGTGAGGCGACCGACCGGCGAAAGACCCGACCGGTGAAGGTCTCGGCCCAGTACACCACGGAGCCGTCGGGCGAGAGCCCGATCCCGTTGGGCGCCTCGACCGGATGAACCTGCTCGCTGATGTTGCCCCCGTCCGCCTTGGCGTAGTAGATGCTGGTCAGGTCGCTGGTTCTCGCCTGGAGGTCGCGAATGCCGTGATCGGTGAACCAGAAACCTCCGTAGGCGTCGAAGACGAGATCGTTCGGCGCACGAAGCGGCCTTCCGTCGCATTCCGTGTACAGATCCGTGACCTCACCGTTGGTCAGATCGACGCGCTGGATCCGACCCCCGATGTAGCTGCCCGGATCATGGCGACCGGGAAACAGGAGATCACCCAGCTCCAGCGGCGTGAAGCATCCACCGTTGTTGCACAGGTAGAGAGCTCCATCCGGACCGATCGCCGCACCATTCGGCCCGCCGGGGATCTCCGCGATGGTCTCCTTCGAGCCGTCCGGTTGGACGCGCGTGAGCCTCGGCCCGAACATCTCGACCACGATCACAGATCCATCGGGCATCGCGATAGGGCCCTCGGGAAAACGCAGCCCTGACGTGACCTCGGTGAGCTCGTGCATCACAGGTCGCGGTTGCGGTAGGCCTGCTGCAGCAACTCGAACTCTTCAACCGTCATCAGCACCGCGCGGGCCTTCGAGCCCTCGCTGGGACCGACGACGCCGCTTTGCTCGAGCAGATCCATGATTCGTCCGGCACGGGCAAACCCGACTTTCAACTTGCGTTGCAACATCGAGGTGGATCCGAGCTGGCTGCGCACGACGAGCTCCATCGCCTGACGCATCAGGGTCTCGTCCTCGTCGTCGTCGCTATGGGTGCCTGTGTACAGCCCACCGGCACCACCTTCGCCCTCATCGCCCTCGACACCGCTGACGTAGACGACCTCTGGTGCCTGACGGCGCCAGTGGGCGGTGACCTTGCGCACTTCGTCCTCGCTGACGAACGAGCCCTGGATGCGTTGCGAGACGTTGGAGTTCCCGGGCAGCAACAACATGTCACCCTTGCCAACCAGCTTCTCGGCGCCCGGTTGATCGAGGATGACCCGGCTGTCGGTCAGGCTGTTGACGGCATACGCAGCCCTCGCTGGAATGTTGGCCTTGATCACGCCCGTGATCACGTTGACCGACGGGCGTTGTGTTGCCACGATCAGATGCACGCCGACCGCGCGGGCTTTTTGGGCGATGCGGGTGATGCTTTCTTCGACGTCTCGGGCAGCGACCATCATCAAGTCGTTGAGCTCGTCGACGATGATGACGATGTACGGCAGTCGCTCGAACTGCCGGTCCGAGCCAGGATCGGGCTTCAACTCGCCGCGGTCATATGCCGCGTTGTAGCCCGTGATGTCGCGGAAGCCGACCTCGAAGAGGAGGTCGTAACGCCGCTCCATCTCTTTCACTGCCCAACCGAGCGCGTTGGCGGCCTTCTTCGGGTTGGTCACCGGTTGGGTGAGCAGATGGGGCAGGCGGTTGTACTGCCCCATCTCGACCTGCTTGGGATCGATGAGGATCATCCGGACCTGGTCCGGTGTGCTGCGCATGAGGATTGAGGTGAGGATGCAGTTGAGCCCACTGGACTTGCCGGCGCCAGTGGTGCCGGCAATCAGCAGGTGGGGTGTGGTTGCAAGGTTGAGGAACACAGACCTGCCGGCGATGTCTTTGCCGATGGCCACGTCGAGCGGATGGGTTGCGGTCTTCGCTTCCGGCGACGCCATGATGTCGCCAAGGCTGACGAGTTGGCGACTGTGGTTGGGCACCTCTACGCCGATGGCCGTTCGACCTGGGATCGGGGCCAGGATGCGCACGTCGGTGGCAGCCATCGCGTACGCGATGTCGCGGTTGAGGCTGGTGACCCTGGCGACCTTGACACCCGACCCGAGCTCGAGTTCGTAGCGCGTGACCGTAGGACCGACGGTTTGCCCCAGCAGTCTCGTCTCGACGCCGTGCGAGGTGAGCGCGTCGACCAGGGTCCGTCCGCGCGCCTCGACCTCGGCCTTGTTGATCGTTTGCTGCGTCGAGCGCGTGAGCATGTTGGCCGGCGGCAACACCCATTGACCCCGCTGCGCGCCCGGCCCGAGCTCGAGCTCGGACTGCTCCGTGAGCCCAGGATCAGCCGCGCCGGGAGGAGGGAGAAGACGCTGTGCCCGTGGCTTGCGGGTCTTTGCGGGTTCGTCCCAATCCTCATCGAGCGCGGCGTCGTAGAGCGTTGGCATCGGCAGTTCGCCGGAGCCCTGACGATCGCTCCTCAAGGTCGACATGTTGCCGAATGCGGTTCGGGCCCTGCGACCGATCGGCACGGCAACCGCACCGACTCCCTTGCTCGTGTGCGTCAACATCGTTCGCACCGAGACGCCCGTCAGCACCAATGCTCCGCCGACGAACGCTGCGACGAGCACCACGATTGCGCCACCGGAGGCGATGAGGCTGCGCAGCGGCTCTCCGATGAGCGCTCCGATCCAGCCGCCCGCCTTACCGAGGGTGTCGAAGTCGGCCATGATCTTGTCGGGGCCGCGCACCACGTGCAGCAGGCCGAGCAACGACAGGCTCAGCAGACCCCAGCCGATTGCCAGCTTGAAACGGCGCATGCTCTGCCCTTTACCGACCAGGGCTACCCCGATCGCAATGAGGGCGATGGGAACGACAAACCGTCCGAGCCCGGTGAGCCAGCCCACCACAGTCTCGACCCCGCGGCCGAGGGGCCCGGCGAGATTCACGTAGATCGCCATGCCGAGCAGCAGACCGACTGCGATGAAGCCGATGCCGGTGAATTCGTGCTCACGACCCTCGATGGCCTGTCGGAGCTCGGCCGAGGCCTGGCCGCGGCGCGACGACGGCATGGGCGCTGCCGGCGGCGCAGGCCTGGCCGGCGTGCGTTTGGCAGTGGTCGTTGTCTTCGACCGCTTCTTGGGTTGACCCCACGTCGTCATAGAGGTTCCAACGGTACCAAGGGGGTGTTACCTATACGGGGCACTGTCAATTGGGGGTCACGGATTGGACAGTGCCGTCGGGCCCAACAACGACCACTAGCTGGCCCCCTTGTTTGGATGTGACGGCCACGCTGTACCGGACCGTGCCGCCGTCACCTCCCTCGATGAAGAACAGGTCGGGACTCGATTCCGCAAGCTCCGCCTGCAGTTTGCTGAGGACCTTGTCGGGATCGAAATCCAGAGCCGAGCCAGCGAAGCTGAAGCCGGTGGCCGCCGCGCCCTCGGTCGAGGAGAGCTCGCCGTCCAGGTACACCCACGGCTGGGCGACCTTGCCGTCGTTCAGCGCAACGATCATGTTGATGAGGTGCGCGGTCGCGTTGATCTCGAAGAATTGCTGCGGTCCGCCGAGCTTGGCCTCGAGGGCCTTCACGGCGTCGTCGACGAGGCCGACCAGTGGCAGCGTGCCTGTCGACACGCCGATCGTGGTGGTACGAGGTGCCGGTGTAGCCGCGGATGATCCCCCGTCGCTGCTGCACGCGCCCAGTGCGATCGCTGCGACGAGGACGAACCCGCAAGTGGCCGAGGCCACCCTCTTCAGGCCTCCATGACGACGGGCACGATCATCGGCCGCCGCTTGGTGCGCTCGTTGACGAACTTTCCCGCGGCCTTGCGAACATCTCGTTCGAGGGCATCGACGTCGCGCACGCCGGCGGCCAG
>JANMRB010000281.1:0-16375 GCA_031370825.1 Ilumatobacteraceae bacterium | reverse complement strand
TCTGACCGTGTCGATCGACGACGTCAAGACCCCGAAGGCAAAGAAGGCGCTGCTCGACGAGTACGAGGCTCGCGCCGACAAGGTCGAGAACCAGTTCCGCCGCGGCATCATCACCGACGGCGAGCGCCGTCAGCAGGAAGTGCGCATCTGGACCGACGCCACGGCCAAGGTGCAAGAGGCCATGGAACTGGAGTTCAAGGCTCAGCGGTTCAACCCGATCGACATGATGGTCGGCTCGGGCGCCCGCGGCAACATGACCCAGATGCGTCAGATCGCCGGCATGCGCGGTCTCGTGGCAAACCCTCGAGGCGACATGATCCCGCGTCCGATCAAGAAGAACTTCCGTGAGGGCCTCGAAACCCTCGAGTACTTCATCGCAACGCCGGGCGCACGAAAGGGCCTGGTCGACACGGCGCTTCGAACCGCTGACTCGGGCTACCTGACGCGCCGTCTGGTCGACGTTGCTCAGGAACTGATCGTGCGCGAGCCGGACTGTGGCAGCAGCCTTGGTCTGTGGCTCGAGCATGTCGCTCCCGACACCGCCAACAAGCGTGCCTACCTCGAGACCAAGTTGTTCGGTCGTGCCCTGTCGCAAGACGTCACGCTCACCGACGGTTCGGTGATCGCCCGCAACACGATCATCGGCGACATCGAGATGGCCGCACTGCGCGACGATCCGAAGGTCAACCGCGTCCGCATCCGTTCAGTGCTGACGTGCGACGCCGAGCTCGGTGTGTGTGCGCTGTGCTATGGCCGTTCGTTGGCTACCGGCAAGTCGATCGAGCTCGGCGAGGCTGTCGGCGTCATCGCCGCTCAGTCCATCGGCGAGCCCGGCACGCAGTTGACCATGCGTACCTTCCACACCGGTGGTGTGGCGGGTAAGGACATCGCCGGTGGTCTGCCTCGCGTCGTCGAGCTGTTCGAGGCCCGCACGCCTCGCGGCTCGGCCCGTCTGGCCCGTGCCAGCGGCATCGTGCGCATCGGCGACGACGAAGGCAAGGGCATCCCCGTCACCGTCATCGACGATCAGGGCGAAGAGCACCAGGTCATCTTGCCGACGGGTAGCCGGGCCATCATCACCGATGGTCAAGAGATCAAGGCCGGCGAGCCGATCACCGACGGGCCCTTCGACCCGAAGGAGATCATGGAGATCAAGGGCATCCGAGAGACGCAGACGTACCTTGTCGAAGAGGTGCAGAAGGTGTATCGCGACCAGGGTGTGTCGATCAGCGACAAGCACATCGAGCTGATCGTTCGCCAGATGACCCGCCGCATCGGCGTACAGGAGCCCGGCGACACGTCGTTCCTGCCCGGCGAGCGTGCCGACGCCAAGGTGTTCCGCGACACCAACCGGCGAATGGTCGAAGACGGCAAGAAGCCTGCCGAGGGTCGGCCCGAGCTCATGGGCATCACCAAGGCATCGCTCGCGACCGAGTCGTGGCTGTCGGCGGCATCGTTCCAGGAGACCACCCGAGTGCTCACCGAGGCAGCAATCGATGGCAAGGGCGACAACTTGATCGGCCTCAAGGAGAACATCATCATCGGCAAGCTGATCCCAGCTGGTTCGGGCATGATGCGCTACCGCGAGTTCGACGTGAAGGCTCCGGAGTATCAGCCGATGGCGTACTTCTCGAGCGATGTCGATGAGGACCCTGCCGCCTGGCTCAGCAACATCCACGGGACATATTCGACCGACGCAGTTCCCGGCGACGCAGTCGAGGCGTGAGCTGCGCGCTCAGCAACTACAGGATCAGAAACTAGGCCACGCGCGAGCCCTGCTCGCGCGTGGTCAGAACGTCGGCCAGCCAGCGGTCGGCGTCTTCCCACGCGTCAGGGTGCGCGTCCTGCCAGCGCTTGTTGCCTTTCGCGCTCCATGCTGTCGAGTCGATCGAGTAGACGTTCGGCACAAGGTCGCTCCAATCGAGCCCTGAAAGATCGTCGGGCACCTTGGCCGCTGGTCGATCTGTCCACGGTCGACCGCCCTCGCGACGGTCGACCTCGAGCCGGGTTGCTGCCTCTGCCGCGATCAGTGGAACGAGCTCCTCGAATTCCTTCTCGACCGCTTGCGCCGGCCGCACGTGGCGATAGAGCTGTCGCATCTGCTTCCAGAAGATGGTCACGAACGTGGTGAACGCAACGGCCGTCCATGGCAGCCCGACGTGTGTCCCCTCCACGAGCGACTGGATCAACCAAGTCGTCGGCACGACGAAGGCAGCGGCAAGACCGGCACCGGCGACAACCCTCAAGGGGCTGGTGCGGTCCATGTCGTTGGCCAGCAATCCCGGCACAAAGAGCGGCGTCAACGCCATCGAGGCGAGGTCGAGATGGTTGGTGACGCGCGCACTGAAGATCGAGGGGCCCGCCCAGAGCAGGGTCCACGAGATCATCGACGAGGTCAGCAGCATCGCCGAGAACTTCCGACGACCGAAAAGGATCAGGTAGTTCATCAACACGTAGCGCACGAGTAGAAACGTGAACAGGGCGATCCCGAATGCAATCGCGACCTGATATGGGTCGCCCATGAACATCCCGACATAGGCGGCACCGACGAAACCACCGGCCTTGAAGTTGTAGTTCTGGGCCACTCCCCACGAGCTCGCCGCCGACAGGAGCACTGCCACGGGTATCCATCGACTGGCGATCGACATCGTTCCGAACCCGGCCAAGGGCGCCAGGTCGTTGACCCCCTTAAGACGAAAGATCAGTGCGACAGCAATCGGAAGGCTCACGATGATGCCCGCCAACAGCACCGCTTTCGTCGTGCGCTTGATGCCCTGGCGGCCCATGTCATGGGCGATCAACGCCGGGACGACGTAGCCCGCTCCGACGAAGAGGGGGATGTTGCTCTCCCACAACCACGGGCCGGACGGGCTGACCTTGAGCATGATCGTCTGGATCAAGATCGAGATCAGCGCCATCAACGTGAACTTGGTCTTGCCGTACAACATGAAGTGCTTGCGCAAGAAGTGGTTCATCAATGCGTACGACAGCAGCGCGTTGACGAACGTTGCCAACACCACCATCGGGTAGATCAGGAACACGGCGATGTATCCGGGCACCACGATGGAGCCGGTCGTCAGGTGCAGACGCTCGTACAGCATCATCGACACGCAGATGCCGAAGACGAATGCGAACCGCACGATCTCCGACGAGAAGAGATAGTCGTGCACTACTCAGCCTCAGCTGGCTCGGCCTCGGTGCTCTCGGCTGAGCTCGACTGCGATTCATCGGTCCACGGCTCGGCGATGTTCTCGAAGTAGTCGAGCATCATCTCGGCTTGGTGCGTATGGATGTTCACGAAGCCGACCACCAGCACGTGCGGCGTCGGGATCTGGCCGATCATCCGGTCGACGATCGTCTCGACGGGCGGGCTGTGCGTGTCGCCGAGGTTGATGATGTGGTCCAGCGGATAACCGTTCTGCACGAGCAGGTCGGTGACGAGACCTTCGAAAGCACCGAAGGTGACGAGGCGCATGAAGTCGAGGTCCTGCACGGCGACCTCGGCGAACTGAACGGCGCGCCGTTCGCGATCGGCGCGGTTGTTCAAGATCCCGACGGTCGTCGTCTCCGTCGTCATGTATGGCACCAGCTTCTCCATCGCCACCGTCATCGACTCCCGATCGTTGACTGCGAAGAGGTTGGCCCACGTCACCCGCTTGCCGAGGATCTTCAGTTCCTTCATCCGCAGCACGCCGGGGTCAGGATCGGCGGCCCACATGCCACGAAAGGCGACGTCGCGAGGGACGCCGGCGAGCTCGGCGACCGCCAGCGCGATGGCGATGTTCTCCTTGAACGCGATGTAGTCGAACTTCTCCAACTCCTCGTCGGTGACCCACTCGGGGTCGGCGACGATCAGCCGGGTACCCCGCTTGGCCGCGACCTCCTCCATGATCGGCACGATCACCGGATTGCGTTCGGCGGTGATGAGCACGCCGTTGTACGGGCACGTGTTGAGCAGCGAGCGGGCGATCTCGGGCAGCGTCTCACCCATCACGTCCTGATGATCTTCGCGGATGTTGGTGATGACGCCGATGTTCGAGCGGACGATCATCTTCTCGCTGACTGCCTGGTACTGGGGCTTCAACGCCATGCACTCGATGACCAGGGCCCGCACATCGCCGTGGACGTACTTCTTGGTCACCTCGATCTGTTCGAGGATCGTCGGCGCGGCCTTGCGTTCGATCGGCTCGTCGACACCGTCACGGTTGATCACGGCGGCGGCGGTGCCGGTCGACTTCGCAACGGTGACGATTCCACCCTCGCGCAACAGCCCGGCGATGATCCGTGAGACCGTCGATTTGCCGCGGATGCCGTTGACGTGGATGCGGAAGTCGAGCTTGTTGATTCGGCGCCGGTGCGCGAGCGATTCGCGTCCCCACCGCGCAAGAAGCGCGAAGCACACGAGGTACCCGCCGATCACTGCCGATGGCATGACGAAATCATCGGCATTCTTGACAGTTCCCTGAAGGTGTCCGGGTGGGTAATTTCCGGCCAAAAGTGTCCGCAAGCAGGAATCTTGGTCCTACGACTGACCCGCGTGTTGCCCCTTTCACCTGCCGCCTCTAACATTGCAGGGTCCTGCGCTGGATCACCCGGCGCGCAAGTTGACAATACGTTCGCAAAGGTAGACGCGTGCCCACCATCCAGCAGCTCGTCCGGCAAGGTCGCAGCACCAAATTCTCCAAGACGAAGACGCCCGCCCTGAAGGGGTCTCCGCAGCGCCGTGGTGTGTGCACCCGCGTGTATACAAACACGCCGAAGAAGCCGAACTCAGCCATGCGAAAGGTCGCCCGCGTGCGTCTGACCAGCGGTGTCGAGGTCACGGCGTACATCCCCGGCGAGGGCCACAACCTGCAGGAGCACTCCATCGTCCTGGTGCGCGGTGGCCGCGTTCGCGACCTGCCTGGTGTGCGTTACAAGATCATTCGTGGCGCGCTCGACGCTGCCGGCGTGAAGAATCGCAAGCAGGCTCGCAGCCGCTACGGCGCAAAGCTCCAGAAGTAAGGATTGTTGACCCATGCCTCGTAAAGGTCCTGCTCAGCGACGCGAACTGACTCCCGACCCGATCTACCGGTCACTGCTGGTCGCTCAGATCGTCAACAAGGTCATGTTGCACGGCAAGCGTTCGGTTGCCGAGAAGATCGTCTATGACGCGCTGAAGATCGTCGAAGAGAAGTCTGGCGCCGAGCCGATCGCGACGCTGAAGCGAGCGCTCGACAACATCAAGCCGCCGTTGGAAGTCAAGAGCCGCCGCGTCGGTGGCGCCACCTATCAGGTGCCGATGGAAGTGCGGCCGCGTCGGGCCTCGACCCTGGCCATCCGATGGCTGGTCGACTTCAGCCGGGCACGTCGCGAAAAGACGATGGCCGAATGCCTCGCGGGTGAACTGCTCGATGCCGGCAACGGCCTTGGCGCCTCGATCAAGCGTCGCGACGACATGCAGAAGATGGCCGAGAGCAACAAGGCCTTCGCTCACTATCGCTGGTGACCCGGCGACGACGCGGCAGTACGCTTGACGGCCACGTAGGAGGCACGTCATGGTTCTGAAAGACGCCGTATTCAAAACCGTCACACGATTCCATCAACTGGTCTTCGACGTGACCAAGGGCAAGGTGACCAGCAAGGGCATGGGCATGCCGGTGCTGAAGCTGACGACGGTCGGCCGTAAGTCCGGTCAGCGTCGCTCCACGATGTTGACGAGCCCCTTGATCGAGGGTGACAACGTGATCTTGGTCGCCTCGTACGGCGGCGACGATCGCAATCCGATGTGGTACTCCAACCTCGTGGCCAACCCGGAAGTCGACATCGTGATGAACGGCTCGTCCAAAGCGATGCGGGCGCGGGTGGCCGAGGGCGACGAGCGCACGCGTCTTTGGGAGGCGCTCGCCGCCAAGCACGCGAACTATGCCGGTTACCAGCGCAAGACGTCGCGACAGATCCCTGTGGTGGTGCTCGAGCCGCGGTGACGGGTCCGTGCTAGCTGCCCGGCGCGTCCGGCGGCGGGCACTTGTTGCCATCGCCAAGATCCTGGACCGTCGCCGCCTCGCCAACCTTCCAGTCCGTTCCGTCGAAGTAGAGCGCCTGCTTCTCGCGAACGCTGATGATCTTGTCATTCAGGACGGCCGGTTTCCCGCTGGCGTCGACCGGACCGAGCAGTATCGAGGCGTCGTACCAGCAGGAGAAGGCCACCGCACTTGTCGGGTCGTCGAGGGCGACGGATTGCGTCACGATGTAGGACCCGCGAAGGTCAGGGCCGAAGTACTCGCCGCGCGCTGCGAGCCCCTGGAAGTACACCGTTCCCTGGCCAACCGCCGTGCCACGAGTCGAGTGGAAGTCGGCGGCATGACACTGGGCAGGAGCCTGCCCGCAGGCCATGTACGCAGCAAAGAAGTCCTGCACGCCCTTCTTGATCGCCTTCTCCACATCCGGTTCGAGCGTTGGATTGGTCGATGCGACGGTGGTCTGGCCGGCGATCGTCGGACCCGGGGCCGCCGGGCCGAGCGCCGCGACAGTGGTGGGCGGCACTGGAACCGCTTTCGTCGTGTTCGACGCGACGGGCGCCGACGATCCGTCGGTGCACGCGATCACGACGATGGCCATTGCCGCCAGTCCAAGAATTCGCCGAACAGGTCCGGTCGCCCGTCGCCTCACCGCACTATTCAAGCAGGCCGACCGGCGAGAGGATCGGCGACCGCGAGGCCGAACGCACGCAATCGTGGACGGTGGTGACGACCTCCGCGTCGAGTCGCGGCGGCTGTCTGCACAACCAGTCACGAAGGTCGTGCTCGGTCCGAACGTGAACTTCGGCCGAACGGCTCATCGTCTGCATGGTGCCGGCACCGATCAGCACGAGAACGGCCTGGACGGTGACGGCGAACCCGCACGCGTCGGTCAACCGGCCGCTAGTACGCCGGGCCTGGGAGCGTGCTCGGCGTAGGTCGTCGCTGTTCTGGCCATCGATCGTCAACTGGTGCTCACTCACCCACACCTTGGCACCCGTTCGGTGCTGGACTTCGATTGTGAACACTCCGCCCGGACCGATCACGACGTGGTCGACGTCGTGTCCGTCGTTCGTGAATTCGCCGACGTCAGGCGAATGCAGGACGAACCATCCGGCCGGCAGATCGGTGAGCTCATCCCGAATGCGCTGCTCCTGTTTGATCGCCGCGTGTTCGGCGCGTTCGGTGCGACTGGTGAAGCGTCGAGCGGTGTTGACCAGGCTCGCGACCGCGCCGTGCGGTGCCTCCATCATCTCCTGGGTCTCTTTCTCAGGCGCGATGGCAGCGTCGGCCAGCGTCGGTGCCGGCCATGGGCAGGGCGGCGGTGTCGCTGTCATACGTGAATATCGGTCAGTTGGGGGGGCCGCGTGAGGACTGTTCCCAGCCATTTGCGGCCGCCTCGCCAAGTCTTCGATTGCACCGTACGCTCGCGGTATGTGCCGCAACATCACGACCCTGCGGGGACTCGAGCCCCTGGCGACCCCACAAGAGATCGAAGCTGCTGCTCGGCAGTACGTGCGCAAGATCAGCGGGGTGCAAAAGACATCGCCTGCCACTGACGCCGCCTTCGAACGAGCAGTGCTGACCATCACCCAGGCATCCGCGCAACTCTTGCGCGAGCTTCCACCGCGCAAGCAGCCGCCACCCACCCTGCCGCCCCTCCGTCGAGTAGCCCTCGCGAAGGCCGCCACCACCGGCGTTTGCTAGAGCGGGGCGACCTTGTGGAACCAGGGGTCGGCCTGTTCGAGTTGGGCCGCGAGCTGCAACAGCATGGTCTCATCGCCGGATCGGGCCATGAAGTGGGTGCCGATCGGCAGGCCGTCGCCGTTCCAATAGAGCGGCACCGACATCGCCGGTTGCCCCGTGCCATTGGCGAGCGCAGTGAACGGCGAGTAGGCCAGGACTCCGTGCGGGCCCATGCGATAGTCGACGAAATCCTCGTTGTCCGGCTTGAATCGACCGATCTCGGCCGGAGGTTGCGCCAAGGTCGGCGTCAGCAGCATGTCGAATCCACGCTCGTCTGCCAGAAATCGAGCCATTTCGCGACCGATCTCGTGCACCGTGCCGACAGCCTCCAGGTAGTCGGCACCTGAGATGGTTCGACCCAACGCCACCGCACCGAGGGTCACGCCATCCATTTCGTCGGCGCCGATTGGCCGAGCAAGATCGGCCTGTCGCGACCGCACCGTCAGGTGCGTGCCGCAAGCCACGATGTAGGTCCATGCCCGCATGAATCGGTAGATGTCCACCTTCGGGTCACCCTCGATCATCTCGTGACCGAGTTGTGCGCAGAGCGCCGCGGTGTGCGAGACGGCTTCGCGGCAGTCCAGATGTACCGGATCTCCGGTGAACGACAGCGTCGAAAAGGCGATTCGCAGCCGTCTCGGCGCGGAACCGATCGCGTCGAGCAGGGTTCCCTGCATCGGAGGGGCGTAGTAGGGCGTACCGAGGTCGGGACCATGCGTGGCGTCGATCAGCGTCGCGGTGTCGCGCACGCTGCGTGTCAGAAAGCCATCGATGGCCATGCCGGCCCATCCCTCGCCTGCCGATGGTCCATCGGGCAAGCGTGCACGAGTTGGTTTGAGGCCGAACAGGCCGCACGACGAGGCGGGAATGCGCACCGATCCTCCGCCGTCACTCCCGTGGGCGATCGGCACGATCCCGGCTGCGACCGCTGCCGCCGAGCCTGAGGACGAGCCACCGGCCACGTGCCCGAGATTCCACGGGTTACGGGTCGGCCGGCCGTACGCGCCACCTTCGGCCGTCGGTCCGATGCCGAACTCCGGGCTGGTCGTGCGGGCAAAAGTCACCAGGCCGGCGCGTTCCAGCCGAACGAACAGCTCTGAATCGACGTCGTATCGGTAGTCGCTGTAGATGCGAGAGCCCATCGATGTGGGGAAGTCGATGGCATCACAACCGAGGTCCTTGATGAGGAACGGAACGCCGCTGAACGGGCCGTCGGGAAGCCCCTCGGCGATGGCCCGGCGGGCGCGGTCGGTCTGAATGTGAACCACCGCGGCAATCTGCTGGTCAGTGGCTGCTGTCTGCTCCAGAGCGATGTCGAGCAGTTCGCCCGCCGTGACCTCTCGTGAGCGAACCAGTCCGGCGAGACCCATCCCGTCGTAGGTGCGGTACTCGTCGTGGTGCATCGACGCAACATACCCCCTGCGCCGATAGCATTGAACGCCGTGCCTATGGCCAGATTGGCCTTGCGCGCCCCCCGACGCACAGACGCACCCTGAGAGCAAGACAAGAGAGAGAAGTAGAGAGATGGCAAAGCGCGAATTCCCCCTCGAGCGCACCCGCAACATCGGCATCATGGCCCACATCGACGCGGGCAAGACCACCACGACCGAGCGCATCCTCTACTACACCGGGAAGAGCTACAAGATCGGCGAGGTCCACGACGGCGCGGCCACGATGGATCACATGGCGCAGGAGCAAGAGCGTGGCATCACCATCACGTCAGCCGCGACCACCTGCATCTGGAACAACCACCGCATCAACATCATCGACACCCCTGGTCACGTCGACTTCACCATCGAGGTCGAGCGTTCGCTTCGGGTGCTCGACGGTGCTGTGACGGTGTTCGATTCCGTCGCCGGCGTCGAGCCTCAGACCGAGACTGTGTGGCGCCAGGCCAACAAGTACAAGGTCCCGCGCATGTGCTTCGTCAACAAGATGGACCGCATCGGCGCCGACTTCTACCGCACCGTGGCCATGGTCAAGGATCGCCTCCAGGCCACGCCGGCCGTGATCCAACTTCCCGTCGGCGCCGGTGGCCCGGAATCCAACAATCCCTTCGTCGGACTAGTGGATCTGGTCAAGATGAAGGCTTTGATCTGGCACGACGAAGAGCTCGGCGCCAAGTGGGACGAGGTCGAGATTCCCGCCGACATGGCCGAGCAGGCCGCCGAGTACCGCGAGTTGTTGCTCGAGACCATCGCGACCAGCGATGACCACCTGATGGAGAAGTACCTGGCCGGCGAGGAAGTGACCGAGGAAGAGATCAAGGTCGCCTTGCGCGCCGGCACGCTGGCGTTCGACTTCGTGCCGATCCTGTGCGGCTCGGCGTTCAAGAACAAGGGCGTCCAGCCGATGCTCGATGCGGTCATCGACATGTAGCCCAGCCCGCTCGACAACCCGCCGACCGCGGGCACGAGGCCGAACCACGAGGAAGAGATCCTGACGCGCAAGCCCTCGATCGACGAGCCGTTTGCCGCGCTGGCGTTCAAGATCGTTGCCGACCCGTTCGGCAAGCTGACCTACTTCCGGGTCTACTCGGGCCAGATCAACAAGGGTGACGAGGTCTACAACTCGACCAAGGAACGTCGCGAGCGTCTCGGGCGAATCCTGCTGATGCACGCCAACCAGCGCGAAGACCTTGACGTGGCCATGGCAGGCGACATCGTTGCGGGTCTCGGCTTCAAGGACACCACGACGGGCGACACGCTGTGCGACCGCAGCAATCCGATCATCCTCGAGCGGATGATCTTCCCGGAGCCGGTCATCCACGTCGCGATCGAACCGAAGACGAAGGACGATCAGGACAAGCTCGGCAAGGCTCTCAAGTCGCTCAGCGACGAGGACCCCACCTTCCGCGTCCGCACCGATGACGAGACCGGGCAGACGGTGATCTCTGGCATGGGCGAGCTGCACCTCGAGATCCTCGTGGATCGCATGCAGCGCGAGTTCGGCGTGGTCGCGACCGTCGGTAAGCCGCAGGTGGCATACCGCGAGACGATCACGAAGATCGTCGAGTCGGTCGAGTACCGCCACATCAAGCAGTCAGGTGGTTCGGGCCAGTTCGCGGTCGTCAAGATCACCCTCGAGCCCAATCCAGGCAAGGGCTACGAGTTCGTCGACAAGATCAGTGGCGGCAAGATCCCGCGCGAGTACATCAACCCGACGAACCAGGGCATGCAGCAGGCTCTCGACTCGGGCGTCCTTGCCGGCTACCCAACGGTCGACGTCAAAGCAACGTTGGTCGATGGCCAGTATCACGACGTCGACTCGTCGGAGATGGCCTTCAAGATCGCTGGTCAGATGGCCTTCAAGAAGGCTGCGGAGATGGCCAGGCCGGTTCTGCTCGAACCGATCATGGGCATCGAAGTGGTCACGCCTGAGGACTACATGGGCGACGTCATGGGCGACCTCTCGAGTCGCAGAGGCCGGATCGAAGGCATGGAAGCCCGCGGTAACACCCAGGTCATCAAGGCCCAAGTGCCGCTGTCGGAGATGTTCGGGTACTCGACCGACCTTCGGTCGCGCACGCAGGGTCGAGCGACCTACACGATGCAGTTCGCCCACTACATGGAAGTACCGCCCAACATCGCCAGCGACATCGTCAAGCGTGTCCGAGGCGAATAGAAAGGTCTGAGGATGAAGCGATTTGCTCTCGTTTGTGTCGCCGGCTTCTCGGTCGCGGCTTGTGGCAGCACTGTCGGCCAGCCCGCGACTGCGACGAAAGGCGACGCGTTCTGCAAGCTCGCTCAGACTGCGAAGGACGACAACGACGCGCTCGACAACCTCGATCCGACAAACCCGACCGAGGTCAAGCTCCAACTCGGGGCGGCGATCGATTCGCTGAGCGCCGTCGCCGCGAAGGCGCCGAAGGACATCGTCGATACGGTCAAGGAGCTGTTGGCCAATGAGGAGAAGCTCGAGAGCTTGCTGAAGGCCAATGGCTTCGACGTCACCAAGTTCTCGGAGTCCGAAGAGGGCAAGCAGCTCCTCGACGACGAGACGATCACGCAAGCCGGCGACGAGCTCGACACGTACTTGAGTGACAAATGCGGTATCGCCACCGACACCACGACACCGTCCGACTCGACGCCGGTCGTCGACACGATCGCGCCAGATGACACGATCGCGTCACTCGACACGATCGTCTCAGGCGGCTCCTCGGTGGACACGATCGTCGATCTCGGTGAAGGTGAGGCTGCCATCAACAAGTTCCTCGACTTCTTCGAACTGGGGACCAGCACGACGCTGACCCAGGACGATCGTGATTGCCTGGTGGGCAACCTTGTCGACAAGATCAGCGGCGCCGATCTGAACCAGGCCATCTCCGGCAATCCCAGCGAGGCGGTGCAACTAGCCCTCGGCCAGGCATTCATCGACTGCAAGATCGACGTTCAATCCTGAGGTAGGTGCGGGTTTCGTCACTGACGATTCGGGAGGCCAGAGCTCGTGGTCGGGCGTGCATAGGATCGCTTCGGCGTGAACCACTTCGATGTCGTCATCGTCGGCGCCGGCTCGGCCGGATGTGCGCTGGCAGCTCGACTCACCGAAAACCCGAGTCGTACCGTGCTTGTCTTGGAAGCGGGTGGAGAGCTCACGGGACCAACCGACCACCTGCTCGATGCGTCAGCGATGGTTGGCGCTGCGCCGGGGCACGAGGCCAACTGGTCGTTGATGGCGAAACTGACGGGTTCGAGAACGGTGTCCGTGCCTCGCGGCAAGGTCATGGGCGGGTCCAGCACCGTGAATGGTGGTGTGTTCGTACGTGCCACGGCCGATGACTTCGACACCTGGGCATCGCTCGGCAACGACGAGTGGTCGTTCGCGTCAGCGCTGCCTTTTCTGAAGCGGCTGGAAGACGACCGCGACTTCCCCCACGATGAGCTCCACGGCACAGGTGGACCGATACCGGTCACCCGTGCGCGGGCCAACGAGATGCATCCGATCAGCACCGCGTTCGCGAGCGCATGCGCCGACCTCTTGTTTCCCCATGAGATCGACAAGAACGTGCCCGGACCGCCCGGGTGGGGCTCGTTGCCCCGCAACATCGTTGACGGCGTGCGCGTCAACGCTGCGCGCGCCTACATCGACCCCAATCGAGGTCGCCCCAACTTGACGATCTGGAGCCGGGTCACCGCACGACGTGTGAGGTTTCGCGAGGGCCGGGCAACAGGAGTCGAGATCGAGCGCGCCGGCACTATCGAGACCGTGCACGGCGACCAGATCGTGTTGTGTGCAGGCGCGGTGATGTCGGCGCATCTGCTGTTGCTCTCCGGTATCGGGCCTGCCGATCATTTGCGCGACCACGGAGTCGACGTCGTCGTCGGTCTGCCGGGCGTCGGAACGCAGTGCAGGGACCACCCGCAGGTCTTCCTCGGCTTCACCCCGTCGAAACCGCTGCCACGGACGAATGCAGGCATCGTCGAGGTAGCACTCGACACCGAGGTCGATGGCGCATCCGTGTCGCTGATGCCGTACCTGTCGCCGATGGCCGAACTGGTGCCGGGCTCGGGAGCGTCTTCAACCGAGTTGGTGCTTGGGGTGCTCTTGGAGCATGCAACGAGCGCCGTACAGATCTCGCTGGCATCGGCCGATCCGGGTCGTCCGCCCACGATCGACCATCACTCGCTCGCCTCGTCGACGGATCGAGCGCGCATGACCGCGGCAGTCGAGATCGGGCTGTCGATCGTCGATTCGAAATCGATGCGCGTCCTTGGCATACGACGTGCTTCGCCGCGTGCGGAAGCACTCGATCCATGGATCACCGACAACGTCACGACAGCGGTGCACATGTGCTCCAGCGCACCGATGGGTCCCGATACCGATGCCATGGCAGTTGTCGATCAATACTGTCGAGTGCGCGGCGTCGAGGGTTTGCGAGTTGTCGATACGTCGGTACTCCCGACGGCTCCTTCGCGCGGCCCAGCCGCCACCGCCGTGCTCATCGGTGAACGCGCATCGGCATTCTTCGATAGAGATTCCTCGTGAGCGCGTTCTCGCTCGCGGATCACCTCATCGCAGCTGTGGCGGCGGCCGCCGCCGGCGCGGTCAATGCCATCGCCGGAGGCGGCACGTTGATCTCGTTTCCCACGCTGGTCGCCCTCGGTGCCGGACGCGTCAGCGCCAACGTGACCAACACCGTTGCGCTGTGCCCCGGCTACTTCGGTGGCGCCGTCGCCCAACGGTCCGAACTGCCGGGCCAACGGACGCGTCTGTTTCGGCTGTCCATCGCCGCCGGGTTGGGCGGACTCACTGGTTCCGTGCTCTTGCTTGCTACGGGCGAGGCGGCATTCACGAAGCTGGTGCCGTGGCTGATCCTCTTGGCCTGTGCCTTGTTGGGCGGCCAGAACTACATCCGCAAGTGGCTCGGCATCGGAGCCAGGCCCCACGGCGCTCCCAGTGCGATCGCGGTCGCATCGACGTTCGTCGTTTCGATCTACGGTGGCTACTTCGGAGCGGGTCTCGGCATTGCGCTGTTGGCGGTGCTGGGTCTCGTCATCGACGAAACGCTGCCCCGATTGAATGCGCTCAAGCAGGTTCTTGCCCTGGTCATCAACGTCGTCGCGGCGTGCTTCTTCGCCGGGTCGGGTCACGTGATATGGAGCCTGGCGGCAGTGATGGCACCGGCCAGCCTGCTCGGTGGTGTGGCCGGAGGCAAGCTTGCGTCCACGATCAAACCGGGGCTACTGCGCGGCGCAGTGGTCACGTACGGCACCGTGTTGGCGCTGTACTACATCGTGAGGTAGGCGACGCTACGGCAGCAGCAGTTTGACTGCACCTGCTGCGGAGAGCACGAGAACGCCGATGACGAAGGCTTTCTCCGGCAGCTTGTGCAGCAGCGTCCGCCCACTGAACACACCAACGAGCACAGCGGGCAACAGGACGGTGTCGAACGCCAGGCTCGTACTGGTGAAGAACGGGCCACCGCTCGACCAAGCGCCAAGCGCTATGTACACGGGCACCTTGGCGAGGTTGACCGCGAAGTAGAACCAGGCCGACGTTCCGACCAACTCGTCCTTGCCGAGACCGAGACGCACGAGGTACGTGTTCAACACCGGGCCCGCCGCGTTGGCGACGAACGTCGTGAACCCGCCGGAGCTGCCGTAGACCGCGGCGGCGAGTGGCGTCGGGCGCACCGGCTGGTAACGGCGGTACATCCGCCACGTCTGGATCACGGCCATCAGCAGGATGGTCAGACCGATGACGATCTCGATCGGTCGCGTCGAAGTACCGACGACAGCGAAGAACGTAGCGCCCGCGGCAAAGCCGACGGCCACGGAGATGATCATCGGGCGCAGCAGATCCCAGCGGGCGTGTTGGCTGTACCAGCTCACCGCGAAGACATCGGCCGCCAGCAGCAACGGCAGGGTCGTTCCGGGGATTGCCCGACCGGTGACGATGGTCGCGATGATGGGGGTGGCAACCAACCCCGCGCCGGGAAATGCAGTCTTCGACATGCCGACGACCAAGGCAGCGATTGACCCGAGAATCAGGTTGCCCAGGGTGAACACCGGGGCAGCCTACGTCTGCCGCGTTGTGGCGATGCATGTCGGCGTGGTGCCAGATTGTGGGCGGCACAGGTGCGCGCCACGGGCCTACGCCGCTACACTCCCTGCGTTCTTTGACAACCCACGGATGATCCCCGAAAGACGGAGATAGCAATGAGCAAGGCGAAGTTTGAGCGTACGAAGCCCCATGTGAATGTCGGCACCATGGGTCATATCGATCATGGCAAGACGACGTTGACTGCTGCGATCTCGAAGACGCTTGAGGGGAAGGGTTTGGCCAAGTACACGCCCTTCGATCAGATCGACAAGGCGCCTGAGGAGAAGGCTCGTGGGATCACGATCTCGATCGCTCACATCGAATACGAGACGAGCAAGCGCCACTATGCCCATGTCGATATGCCTGGTCATGCTGATTACATCAAGAACATGATCACCGGCGCGGCGCAGGTCGACGGGGCGATCCTCGTGGTGGCGGCGACTGATGGTCCGATGCCGCAGACGCGTGAGCATGTGTTGTTGGCTCGTCAGGTGGGTGTGCCGTACATCGTGGTCGCGCTCAACAAGGCCGATGCCGTCGACGACGAAGAGTTGTTGGAGCTGGTCGAGCTCGAAGTCCGCGAACTGCTGACCGAGTACGAGTTCCCTGGTGACGACGCTCCGGTGGTGCGCGTGAGCGCGTTGAAGGCCCTCGAGGGGGACGAGGCGTGGCAGGCCAAGATCATGGAGTTGATGGATGCGGTTGATGCGTCGATTCCTGAGCCGGTGCGCGAGATGGATAAGCCGTTCTTGATGCCGATCGAAGACGTGTTCACGATCACCGGTCGTGGCACGGTGGTCACTGGCAAGGTCGAGCAGGGCAAGGTTCATACCGGCGACGATTTGGAGATCGTTGGGTTGCGGACGACTCAGAAGACGGTGTGTACGGGTGTGGAGATGTTCCGCAAGATCTTGGATCAGGGTCAGGCGGGTGACAACATCGGTGCGTTGTTGCGTGGGACGAAGAAGGAGGATGTGGAGCGCGGGCAGGTGTTGTGCAAGCCGGGCAGCATCACGCCGCACACCAATTTCGAGGGTCAGGTGTATGTGTTGTCGGCGTCGGAGGGTGGGCGTCATAAGCCGTTTTTC
>JANMRB010000232.1:0-10127 GCA_031370825.1 Ilumatobacteraceae bacterium | reverse complement strand
GCAGGTTGGATGTCTTCCTTCTGCAACCACTTGCCGACTTCTGCGAACAGTTGCATCGACCCGTACGGGCCAGCCTCCATCGGACCGAGACGGCTCTGCATGAAGCTCATCATCTTGAACAGGAACAGGTAGACGATCGTGCCAGCGGGCAACAGCACCGCCACCGTGCCGCCGAGGACGCGCAACAACGACTGTGCCCAGTAGGGAAGGTCAACAGCAAACATCACGTGACCCTCATCTATCTATATCTCCGAGGATGAAGTACAGCGAGGCGAGGATCGAGATGACGTCGGGCACGTACACGCCGCGCAGGACCCAGGGCACGATCGAGATGTTGTTGAAGCTGGCCGAACGGATCTTGACCCGGAACGGGCCGAGATCACCCTTGCTGATGACGTAGTAGCCCATTTCGCCGAGAGGGTTTTCTGTGCTGACCCACGCTTCGCCCTCGGGCACCTTGATGATGCGTGGCACCTTGGCCATGATCGACCCACTCGGAAGACCGTCGAGCAGTTGGTCGACGATCTTTGTGGCCTCACGCGTCTCTTGGAGGCGCACCCAGCAGCGTGCGAAGCAGTCGCCGTCGGGGTGTGTCCAGACCTTCCAGTCGACCTTGTCCCATGCCATCGGCAACGTCTGGTCGCGGCGCAGATCCCAGTCGACACCACTGGCACGAAGGTTTGCACCGCTGAGCCCGTACTGCTTGGCCACATCTGCGGGGATCACGCCGATCCCGCGCAACCTGCTCTGGAAGATCTCGTTGCCGAACAGGAGATCGTCCATCTCGTCGCAGAAGTTGCGCAGCTTCTTCATCACCTGCTTGGTCTCGGTGATCCAACCGGCTGGCAGATCGTCCTTCAGACCACCGATGCGATCGAAGTTCGGGTGGAAGCGACCGCCGGTGGCAGCCTCGATCAGGTTGAGCACGTATTCGCGATCGCGGAACGCCATGAACACAGGGGTGATCGCACCGAGCTGTACGCCGAGATCGCCGAGGAACAGACCGACGTTGGCGATGCGGCTGAGCTCGAACAAGATGGTTCGGATCCACTGCGCACGCGGCGGTGCCTCGATCTGCATCAGCTTCTCTGTCGCGAGGATGAACGGCACCTCGTTGGCGAAGCTGCCGAGCCAGTCGATGCGATTGATCAGCGTCGTCACCTGGGGAAAGGTGCGCACCTCGGTGAGCTTCTCGTATCCGCGATGCATGTAGCCGGCGCTGGGCTCTGCCCACACGACCTGCTCGCCGTCGAGGCGAACGATGATGCGCAGGGTGCCGTGCGTGGCGGGGTGTTGCGGTCCGATGTTGAGGGTCATGCCCTCGGTCTCGAGCTCGACGTTGAGGCGCGCGTCGGCAGCTTGGGCGGCGATGTAGCTCAGCTTCTGACGATCGGCGAGGTCGGTCACTCCGGATCACCGCTCTCTTCGTCGTCGCCGCCTGGCAGTTGCTCCACATCGACGATGCCGGGCCATGGCTTCACGATGCGGGCCAGGAGCGGGAAGTCCTTGCGAAGCGGATGGCCCTCGAACTCCATCGGCAGGTACATGTGGCGCAGGTCGTTGTGACCGTTGAAGCCGATGCCGAACATCTCGTGCGCCTCGCGCTCGTGCCAGTTGGCTCCGGCGTAGACGGTGATCCAGCTGTCGACCGCTGGATCGTCATCGGGAACGTCTGCCTTGATCGTGACGCCGAAGTGCTCCTTCAAGTTGGTCACTCTGGCGAAGATCTGCATCCGGGTCTCACCGCCGGTGTACCCCTGACGAATCGTGTCGTCGCGCTCGGGTGGTGGCTGTGTCGGATCGTCCTCGCCGCGGCCGTACGGGCTCGGCATCCAATCGATCGCCGACAAGAAGCAGAAGTAATCGCAGCCGATGATGTCGCGCAGAGCCATGCCGGCGGCGCGCCACGCATCGGTTTTCACCCGTACCCAGACGTCGTCTCCAGGCTTGACGAGACTGTCGACGACACCATCGCCCAAGGCATCACGCAGGCGCTGCACGATTCCCTCGCGGAGCCCGTCGCCCGGCAACGCGAGAGGCTCGGCCTCTGGTGCTCCGGTGTCACTCAATGCGACCACCACCGACGACGATCGGCTCGCGCATGGACACGTCTTTGACCATCGGCTTGGTGCCTTCACCACGCCAGCGGGCGCCCATGTCTTCATTCTTGATCCGCTGTTGCAGCAAAACGATCCCCTCGAGCAATGCTTCGGGTCTCGGTGGACAGCCCGGAACGTAGACATCGACAGGAATGATCTGATCGACACCCTTCGTGACCGAATAGCTGTCCCAGTACGGCCCGCCGCAATTGGCGCACGAGCCCATCGAGATCACGTACTTCGGGTCCGGCATCTGCTCGTAGAGACGCTTCACCGCAGGCGCCATCTTGTCGGTGACGGTGCCCGATACCACCACGAGGTCGGCTTGGCGGGGGCTTGCCGGCAGCGGGATGACGCCGAGACGCATGACGTCGTATCGCGGCGAGCCGAACGCTGCTCCCATCTCGATGGCACAGCACGCCAGGCCCCATTGGTAGACCCACAGGCTGTAGGAGCGGCCGAGGTTGAACAGCGACGTCAACGGTTTGGGCATGCGCCCCTTGTCTACGAATCCCATGCGGTCACACCCAACGAAGCACACCCTTGCGCCACGCATATACGAGCCCAAGGAGCAGGACGAAGACGAAGACCCCCATCTCGACCAAGCCAAAACCGGCGTAACGTTCCAACTGCGTGGCCCACGGGAAGATGAACACCGCTTCGACGTCGAAGACCACGAAGAGCAGGGCGAAGATGTAGTACCGCACCTGGCTTTGCGACCAGCCGTCGCCGACCGGATCGACGCCGCTCTCGTAGGCGGTGAGCTTCTCCACCGAGGGCTTGTTGGGCCTCACCAGGGCCGAGATGCCCAACAGCATGCCTGCCAGTAGCAGGGCAATTGCCCCGAACCAGACGACCGTCAGGTAGTCGCGCAAGAAGTCCGACATCGCGGCCGACGCTACTACGCGGCGTGAATACCCCTACAAATGACCGCTACTCACAAGGTCAAGTCGACGAGCGCTTCGTGCAGAGCGATCAATCGTCGCAACGCCAGGTCCATGCACTCGCGGTTCGAGGGATCGGGATGACGAACGGCTCGACTGCGCAGAAGCGACGGCACGTCGTCGATCGACATCTTGCCCAGCGTCGCAAAAGCGAGGAAGGCGGCGCCGCGTGCGTTGGTTGCGCGGGGCTCCTCCAATTGATCAACCGGCCGATCCAGCGCGTCAGCGAGGATCTGCGCCCACAGATCGCTTTGCGCCCCGCCGCCACCGAAACGCATCACGCCGAACTCGTGGCCAACGAAACCCTCGACCGCCGGCCGCAACCAGGCCAGGTTCACAGCGACGCCCTCCATGACAGCGCGGACCATGTCTTGACGCTCGTGATGCAGGGCGAGACCCGTGAACGCTGCACGAACATCGTCGTTCGGTCGCGGTGCGATCGATCCAAGCAGCCAAGGCACGAACTGAACGCCGTCTGCGCCGGGATCGACGGTGGCCGCGTCGCCGGTAGCCGCGGTGAAGTCAGCCCCATATCCGAACATGCGCATCGCCCATTCCAAGGCACGCCCGCCGACACCGTTCTCAGCCATGACGTAGTACATGCCGACCAACGGGCTCGGGACCGCGAGGATCCCGGCTCCGAGATCACCACGATGTTCGGCGATGTGGCTGACCAGGACCGATGTCGTACCGATGATGACCGATCCTTCGTGCCGATTGAGCGCCCCCGTGCCGATGGCCGAGGTGATCGAATCAATCGTGCCGGTCGTCACCGGAATGCCTTCGGCTATCCCCAGATCTTGCGCCGCAGCTCTCGTCACGACACCGACAACGCCGTTCATCGGCAGCAGCGGTGGCAACTTGTCCGGGTCCAGCTGGGTGGCGGCCACCAAGGCTTGGTCGTACTCCACCAGACCCCATGCGCGGTTGTCGCACACCATCTGCCCGAACATCGTCGACTGGGTTGCGCCGACCCGTCCGGTCAGGCGGGCATTGATGTAATCCATCGGTTCCACGAACGCGGCGGCACTCGAGTAGGCCTCGGGATGGAACCGGCGAAGGACATCGATGTGGGCGATGTCGTCGTTCCCGCTCGGAAGCGGGATCAAACCGTGCCGCTCGACGAACAGCGCAAAGGACTCGTCGGTCAGCAACGACAGGTTGTGCTCGGCGCCGCTGGTGTCCATCCACAACACACACGGTCCTGTCGGCATTCCGTCGGCCGAGACCGGAACCACGCTCATGTATTGACTGGTGACCGCGACGGCCACGATGGGCGGCAGAGGCTTTGCCGCGGCGACTGTTGCTCTGGTCGCGGCGACGATCGCTGTCCACATCTCGTGTGGATCCTGCTCGGCTCCTCCATCCGCGAGGAATCGAGTACCCACTGGTCGGCTCGACCATGCCACGGTCGTGCCATCGGCCGCGACGAGGGCAACCTTCGGTCCACCCGTGCCCAAGTCGATCGCCAGCACGCATTCGCTCGTCACGCGGCGAGGTTACGACGTGATACACCATGGTGGGTGAACGAGAGGGCAGACGTTGAACGGCTCGTGCGCGAGAGCAGGTTGTTCGCCGATCACAACGTTCAGCTCCGCCCGTTGCACGGTGGTATCACGAACCGAAACTTCGTGGCGTCGACGGACCAGGGTGACTACGTGGTGCGGATACCCGGCGAACGCACAGCGCTGCTCGGCATCGACCGGGCCTACGAGGCCGAAGCGGCGCGGCGGGCAGCAAGCCTCGGCATCGGACCGGCCGTGCTCGGCATGTTGGAGGAAGTCGGAACCCTCGTCACCGAACTCGTCGACGGGCATCACCTCGACCCGACACGATTCGTGGAACGGCTCGACGACGTCGTCGACCTGATCCATCGGTTCCACGACAGCGGCCCGCTCGGCGGCGCCTTCCCGATCCATCGAATCGTAGAGTGGCATGCCCGCGACGCCTCGGCGCATGGAGTGATGGCTCCGCCCGCATATGAACGGCTCCATCAGCTGAGCAGACGCATCGAGGCGGCGTTCGCCAGGTCTCCGATGCCCACCGTGCCATGTCACAACGACCTGCTCCCTGGAAACATCCTGTTCGCAGATGACCGGGTGTGGCTGCTCGACTTCGAGTACGCCGGGATGAACGACGTCTTCTTCGATCTCGGCAATCTCAGCGTCAACAGCGATTTCGGCCACGACGCAGAAGAACGCCTGCTCACGCTGTACTTCGGTCAGGTCACCAGGAGCTCGTGGGCCCGACTGCAGCTCATGAAGATGATGAGCGAGTTCCGCGAGGGCATGTGGGCAGTGGTGCAGCAGGCCATCAGCTCACTGGACACCGACTTCGTGTCGTACGCCAACGAGCGACTCGGCAACTGTGAACGCTTGGCGAGCCGGCCGGAATTCGAGGGCTGGCTCGGCGACGCAGCACATCCGATTGACTCGGTGCGATCTGGGTAACCCCAAGACACGAGATGGGCTGCCTCCCCCGGGGCAGCCCATCTCTTCTTCAGCAGCAACGATGGCGTCAGTTCAGTGAGTCGAGCTCCCGCTCGATCGCCAACAGCTCTTCCTTGGTGCCTTGGACCTTGGGGCCCTTGAACCACTTCTTCCCGCTCAACGCCCAGTACAGCCAGATGGCAAGGGCCGCCAAGGCGATCAGCGGACCGGTGAAGTTGAAGTTGTTCTGCCGGAAGAACGAGTTGCCCGGGCTGGCGAACTCCTTGATCTCGTTGCCACTTCCCCAGATCGGCCAGAACGGCCACAACAGTGGGGCGAAGAACAAGATGGTGATGAACCCGATCCAGATGATCGCGGCCCAGCCGACCAGTTTGTGATAGCCCTTCAGGTTCCAGGGTCCCACCTGGAAGTCGGGATTGGTCAGGCGCAGGTAGATCGGGATCGCGTAGGCGATGTAGAGCCCGATAACGCAGATGCCGGTCATTGCGAAGAAGGCGGTGGAATAGCGGCCGGCGCCGGAGCCCGCTATGTAGAGCGAGGAGGCACCCACGATCGCCGAGAGCGTGACACCGAGCCACACCGAGTTCGTAGGCGTGCGAGTCTTCCTGTTGATCTTGTGCCAGTACTTGGAGCCCGGCAGGGCGCCATCACGGCTGAAGGCGTAGATCATGCGGCTGTTGGCCGTGACCGACGCGAGACCGCAGAAGAACTGGCCGACGATGGCGATGAACACGAGGAGCTTGGCCGCACGAGTCCCGAGCGCGCTGGAGATCAGTCGGGGAGCGGCGTTGACGAGGAATGGATCTTGGGAGTTCCCGAAGACGAGGCCGGTGTAGATGTCGGCGCCGTCGGCGTCGACCGCACCCTTCTTGGGCAGCGCGGCAATCATCGACAGGTTCAAGACGATCGCAGCAATCGCCGAGATGTAGATCGATCGCACAATTGCCTTCGGGGCCTCGGTGCGTGCACCCTTGGTTTCCTCACTGACGTGAGCAGATGCGTCGAAGCCGGTGATGGTGTATTGGGCGAGCAACAAGCCGAGTGCAAACAGGTAGACGGTGATCCAAACGCCGCCATTCCAGCCTGTCAACCCCGGAGGCGCCTTGTCGAAGGCACCACCGATCCCGCGCTTGTTGCTCGGCGCGATGAAGAGAACGGCGGCGATGACGACCACCCCGACGACGTGCCACCAGACGCTGATGTCGCCCATGATCTTCACCACGTCGATGCTGAACGTGTTCAGCAGGCCATGGACGACGAGCACGATCAAGAAGATGATGTATATCGATCCGACTGTGAGCTTGAAGCCGTCGTCGAACATCCGGATGAAGTAGGCGATGAAGATCGACAGGGCGTAGTCGACCGAGGCGATGACGCCGATCTGGCCGAGGAGGTTGAAGTAGCCGGTGAACCACGACCAGCGGGCGGCGTTCTTGCGCGCCAGCTTGGCCGACCAGTAGTACAACCCACCGGCGGTCGGATACGCCGAGCAGATCTCGCCCATCGCCATGCCCACGAGCAACGCGAAGAAGCCAACGACTATCCAGCCGATCATGATCACCCTCGGTCCCCCGGTGGCCATGCCCAACCAGAAGCTGGTCATTCCGCCCGCGAGGATCGAGATGATCGAGAAGCTGATGGCGAAGTTACTGAACGTGCTCATGCCGCGGTGCAGCTCCTGGGCATAGCCCATGGCATGCAGCTGATCGCGGTCCTCGTCCATGGTAGTCATACAGAACCCCCAGTTCTGGCTCGGTGCGGCCCCCGCCACACTTCAAGCTGGGCCGATGTCTAGCACGTCGAGGAACGGCCATCGCGCAGCGTGCTGTCGTGATCTTTCGATTGCCGTATCACCATGAACCCTGCGAGAATCAGTTTCAGCGGGACGTCAGCTCTCGATGTTGGGACGGCGGTGATGACGACGATGACAGGCAAGGAATCATCCGTCGACGGCCGCGGCGCGTCGGACATCTTCGAGCTGTCGGACAGGTACATAGTCGAGAGCGCCGCGCTCGACCCGATGCTTGCCTCGTTCTGGGGGATCCCCGGATTCGACGACGAGCTGACCGACTACTCGCCCGAGGGCTGGGCGGAACGGCTCGAGCTGCAGCGCCGGACCATCAGCGAGTTGGCCCTGATCGAACCCCGCAACCGTGGAGATCGCATCGCCGTAGAGGTGATGCGCGAACGTGTGCAGGCTGAGCTCGATCTCATCGAGTCTGGTGAATATCACCGCTTGCTCAGCACGTTGAACAGCCATCACGAATACATCCGTGAGATCTTCGACTTCATGCCACGCCAATCCGAGCAGGAGTGGACCAACCTGCGCACCAGGCTGGCCGCAGTGCCCGACGCGCTCGACAAGTTGCGTGCCAGCTTTCTCCACGCTGCGGGCAAGGGCCAGGTCGCGGCACGCCGACAAGCATTGGCCTGCGCCGGTCAATGCGAGGTGTGGGGCGGCCCCGACGGGTATTTCGCCGAGCTGGTCTCGGAATGCGAGTCGCTCGACCTGACCGCGGATGCGACGGCAGCGGCTGCGGCGTTCATCGACTTCGGCAGCTGGCTGCGCACGGACTACGCAGCGATCGCGACTCCGCACGATCCGGTCGGGGCGGAGCGCTACCGGTTGTTCGTCCGCTACCACAACGGCACCCAGCTCGACCTCGACGAGACGTATCAATGGGGCTGGGACGAGCTGCGCAGCATCGAGGGTCGTATGGCTTCATTGGTCGAGCGAATAATGCCCGGGGCGTCGCGCGACGAGTGCATCGACATGGTCAAGAAGGATCCGCGCTACGTCATCGAGGGCGCCGACAGGTTCATCTCGTGGAGCCAGGACGTGATCGATCGTACGATCGACGAGCTCAACGGCAGATACTTCGAGATCGCCGATCCGTTGCGTCGGTGTCAGGCGATGCCGGCTCCTGCCGGTGGACCCGATGCCACCTATTACACGCCACCGAGTGAGGACTTCAGCCGCCCTGGGCAGATCTGGCATCCCGTCGCCGAGCGCGACCACTTTCCATTGTGGGAGGCGCTGTCGATCGAGTACCACGAGAGTGCTCCGGGACATCACCTCCAGCTCGCGCAGATGATGTACCAGGCCGAATCGCTGACGCGGTTCCAACGCCTCGGTGTGTCCATTGCCGGTCACGGCGAAGGCTGGGCACTGTACGCCGAGCGGTTGATGCACGAGATGGGTTATCTCGACGACCCCGTCTACGAGCTCGGATGGCTGACCGGGCAGGCGTTGCGTGCCGCACGGGTCATCGTCGACATCGGCGTGCACTGCCAGATGCGCATCCCGAGAAACGAGCGTTTCCACCCGGGCGAGATCTGGACATCGGAGTTGGGGCTGCCTTTCCTGATCGAGCGAACCGGCTACTCCGCCGAGCATCTCGCTTCAGAGATCGATCGATACCTCGGAATGCCCGGGCAGGCGATCTCCTACAAGATCGGCGAGCGCGTCTGGCTGGAAGGTCGGGATCGAGCCCGCCGCCGACTTGGTTCGGACTTCGACCTCAAGAAGTTTCATCAGGTCGTGCTCGACATGGGTGCGATGGGCCTCGATCAACTCCGTGCCGAGCTCGATGTCCTCGATCTGCCCGAACGACCCGCGTAACGCCTTCACCCTGACGGCAGGGAGCCGTGTAGCACCCCTTCGGTATGGTTGTCGTAGCGACTTCCCCCGTCTGTTGAGAGTGCCGATTGTTGGAAGGGGGTCGTTGTGTCTGTTGTGGGGTTGGTCGAAGCGATCGCCGCGGTCGATTGGGGTGGCGCTGATCGGGATGCTGTCGCCGCGGTGTTGGCGGATGTGCGCCGGGTGCGTGGCTGGCTCGATTCGGTCGAGATCCGCGCGGCGCGCAGCGGCTCAGCGAGCTTGCAGCGATGTGCCCGTCGATGTTCCCCGAACAGGTCGCCGCCGAAGCCGGGCGGGTGACCCTGACGGAGGCGTCGAAAGGTTTCGAACGCGCCGCCACCGTCGCGGCGATACCCGAAATGGGCGTCGTGCTCGAGGCCGGGCAGGTGTCCGGCGCCCATATCGATGTTGTCACCAGGGCGATGCGCCCACTGACAGCGGATCAACGCGACCGGCTTGGCGAACGTGGTGAGGTGTTGGCGTTAGCAGCGACACTGCTGCCCCGCGACGAGTTCGCCCGCACCGTTCGCGAAGAAGTACGCCGCATCCACACCGACGACGGCATCAACCGTCTACAACGGCAGCGCCGTAACACGGCCCTGCGCAGCTGGGTCGACCGCGAGACCGGGATGTGGTGCCTGCGCGGCGAATTCGACCCGGAAACCGGAGCCCTGCTCGAACACCGCCTCCGCGCCGCCATCGAGACACTGTTCCGTGACAACGAACCGGATACATGTCCCACCGATCCGTTGTTGAAACAACACCACCTGCGCGCCCTCGCCCTCGTGGCGTTGATCACCGGGACGGGGAAGCGCCCGTCGGGGCGTGTCGACATGTCGGTCCTGATCGACGCCGAGACCCTCCTCCATGGCCAACACCCGCACACGATCATCGACTGCGGGGTGCCGATCGATCTGCCGGTGGAGACGTTGCGGCGCTGGGCGTGCATCGCCGAGATCACCCCGATCATCGTCGGCGCCGACGGCGTCTCGCT
>JANMRB010000194.1:0-4977 GCA_031370825.1 Ilumatobacteraceae bacterium | reverse complement strand
GAGCGCTCCAATCAGAAGTCGCGTTTGCTATCGATGTTTCTTGGTACGAAGTGAAACCCACGAGCATCGAGATCCCGAACAGCACACCAGGGACGAACACGCTCCTGAGCAGCGGAGTGCTGACGCGGCCGCCGGTGAAGTACGCGGCGACCAGCATCACCGGCGCTGAAATCCACAACCGCCAGAAGACGATGGTGGGGGCCGACGCATCGATGCCACGTACCAGAAGCGGCCCGAAGCCCCACGCAAACACCGCAACTGCGGCGATGGATATGGCCAGGTGTGCCCGACCTTCTGCTGTCCTCACGGCTTTTGATCGGCAGGTCGCAGGTCGACCCGAAGTACCAACACACCATCTTCGAGCGACGCCGTGGCATCGCCGATGATTGCAAAATCCATGAAATCCGACTGTGCTTGTTGTATGAACCGCTGACGTTCCTCACCGGCAATCGGCGGAAGTGGACGGCTCTTGACTGCGGTAGCACGCTCGCGGAATCGGGCAAGCATTGCCTCGACATTCAATCCCTCAGCCACGTAAGAGCAGAGTAGTCCGCACCTCCCCCGCCACGATGGTCATGTGACGGATGACTACTTGGTTGACTCGTTCGGACCGGCCGAGACGACCTCGACGACGTTTGGTGGGGGCTCGGTCGACACTGATTTGTTGTGGACCGGAGCCGGCGCAACGGCGTCGCTCTTCGTCGCGTCGGCCGCTTCTTTCGCTTCGACGGGCTGCTCACTCGGTTCTGCCGGTACCTCCGAGACGGGTTCCTCGACGGCCAATTCCTCGGGCACTGGTTCCTCAGCCACTGGTTCCTCAGCCACTGGTTCCTCGACGGCCGATTCCTCCGCCACCGGTTCCTCGGTCGCAGCGGGCTCGCCCGGTTCGCGGAGGTCATCGAACGCTTGCGGGACGCTGCGCACCAGCGCCTGTAGGTCGAGCGGCTCGGCACGAACGATCTCGTCCTCGGTAGCTCCGGCGCCGGCAGGGCGAACCTCATCGAGTCGCCGTCGCCGATCACCTTCCGGTGCCTTCTCCCACGTTCGGGTGCTCATCACTTCGAGCGGGGCCAACGTTGGGTGCTCTTGTCGACCGCGTTTCCACCATAGGATCGTGCCGACGAGGAGGGCCAGCCCGACGAGGGCAAGTCCAGCAGCGGACAGGTAGATCAGACGCTCGTTGGTCGGGTCATTGAAATCGCTACCGAAGATGCCTTCAAGGGCGCGACCTGAGAGCCTTACGTTCACCCCGGCATTCTCGCATGTCGGGGGCAGTCGCACACCCGCACTACTGGCCAAGATCGCGGTGATCGGCCAAGCTGGTCCTGTGGATGTGCTCTGGATGCTTGTCGCGATCGCGATCTGCGCGGGATTGCTGTACCTCGGATATCGAATTGAGCCGCACCACGTGTCCAGAGACGGCAGTCGTTTCCTGTGCACAGGACAGTGGCTCTCCGCACAGGGCGACACCGACGGTCGAAAGCGTGAGGTCTGGGTGAACGTGTTGCCGGACGGACAACTGAGCGTCGACGTAAAGCGACGGTTGCGGCACGACGTCACTCATTGGTGGGTCGAGGGCAAGGCCGCCAAACCTCCGCCGCGCCGCGAGGTCTACGTACTGCGCACGATCAACATCCTCGGCACCACCGAACGGATGACCATCAAGGTGCCGTCCAAGAGTCGCGCCGTGTCGATTCTCGACGAGGTGATGAACACCCCGGCGGCCGATCGGGACTAGGACTTGGCGATGGCGTCGACGAACTCGGCGAGGGGCTCCGACAGCTGATCGAGATTGATCAGGAACGCGTCGTGACCGTGTGGCGAATCGATCTCGAAGTACTCGCACGGCGTTCCGTTCGACAGAAGAAGATCGCGGATCTGGCGCTGTTGATATGACGGATACAGCATGTCGCTGGATATGCCGATGGTCAGGGTCGGAACTTGGATGCGCGACATCGCGGCGACGAGGCCACCGCGTCCACGGCCGACGTCGTGCAGGTCCATCGCTTTGCCGATGATCAGATAGCTGTTGGCATCAAAGCGTCGGACCAACTTCTCACCATGGTGATCGAGGTACCGCTCGACCTCGAATCGCTGCCACAGGTCGAGGCTGTCGCGCAGCGTCGCCCCGTCGGCCAACTCACGGCCGAAGCGGTCCGTGAAGACGTTGTCGCTGCGGAACGTGACCTGCGCGACCATGCGCGCAACCGACAGGCCCTCCCACGGACCGTCGTTGTCATCGGCGTCGTAGTAGTCGCCCCCGCGCCAGTTCGGATCCATCCGGATGGCTCGACGGCCGATGGCACCCCAGGCGATCTGTTGCGCCGTGGCTTGGGCACACGTTGCGATCGGGACGATCGAACGGACGCGATGGGGAAAGGTGATCGCCCACTCGAGGACCTGCATCCCGCCCATCGAACCGCCGACGACACAATGCCAGGCCGGGATCGCCAGATGGTCGGCCAACCGAACCTGGGCACGCACGATGTCGCGAACGGTCACGACTGGAAATCGGCTGCCGTACGGTTTGCCATCGATCGGATGCGCTGTTGCCGGACCGGTCGATCCCTGACAGCCACCGAGCACATTGGCGCAGACGACGAACCAGCGGTCGGTGTCGATCGCCATCCCTGGACCGACCGCGCCCTCCCACCATCCCTCACTGGGGTGACCATGGCCCATCGGGCCCATCGCATGACTGTCGCCCGTCCATGCATGGCACAGCAGAATCGCGTTGCTGTGGCTGTCGTCGAGGGTCCCCCACGTCTCGTAGGCGACCGTCACGTTCTCAAGGGTCACCCCACCGTCGAGCGCGACGGGGCGGGTGAACTCGAGGAACTGGCGATTGCCGACAGGCTCGCCGGGTTGCCATGCGCCGCTCGCCGGCAGTGGTTGGCCCGCCATCGTCTCCTCCTCCTCGTGTTCGTCTTGGTGGTGAACGCCGCACGAGGGAAGCTGAGTTGCCCTGCACCGCAGGGCCACATCCCCGCCGAAGCAGGATGGCACCGTGGGGCTTCCTCCCCGGTTGCCGGATCGGCACCCCGAAAGGCGACGATCACTCGTGATGCGAACCGTCGATACTGTAGCGACGGCGAGGCCCTCTGCACACGGCATTACGGCTGTGGGCCTGCGTGGATTGACCGGAACTCCAAACTGACTGAGCCGCTGATCAGAACGGCTGACTGGTCAGCAAGTAGACGTTTGCAGGATCTGCGGCGATGCTTTTGCCCATGGGTGTCTGTTTTCTCACTCCGAAGGCGCGTCCGACCGCCACTCCGCGCACGAGATACGGCAACGTTGTCAGTGAGCTGATCGTCGGCGGCGAGGTTGTTGCCGCGTTCGGCGGCCGTTGTATCAGCCGCGACGAGTTCGACCTGTTGCCCACCAGCCAACAGCGACGCAGCTTGCAGATCGAAGAGAACCTGTACATCGTCGGAGCCCCGGAACCGGAGCCCGCTGACTTCATCAATCACTCGTGCGAACCCAACTGCGCACTCAGCGGAAACGTGATCCTGGTCGCCGCTCGTGACATCGAGGCCGGCGAGGAACTGACCTACGACTACGCCACGACCGATGGCAGCGACTACGACGAGTTCGAGTGCGTGTGCGGCTCCGTTTCGTGCAGAGGCAAGGTGTCAGGGCACGACTGGATGCTGCCGGAACTGCAGCTGCGATATCGGGGGTCGTTCAGCCCCTACCTGGCCAGGCGCATCGCCGCGCTGGTCAACGTCGGCGCCGAACGCCGCGCCTTCGCTCTCTGACTACCCTCGGGTCATGCGAGTGCTCATCGTCGGCTCGGGTGGTGTCGGGTCCGCGCTGGCCACCATCTGTGCACGTCGTGAGGCGTTCGAACGGATCATCATCGCCGATGTCGATCCATCGCGATCGGCCCGTGCCGCGGCGACAGCTCACGACGATCGCGTCAGCAGCACCCGCGTCGATGCGTCGCAGCGACTAGACGTCGTAGAGCTCGCCGCGACGAGTGGTGCCGATGTGATCGTGAACGCGTGCGATCCGCGATTCAACCCACCGATATTCGAAGCGGCGTTCGAGGCCGGGTGTCACTACATCGACATGGCGATGCACCTCTCGTCGCCGCATCCGACCGATCCCTACAACCAGGTCGGTGTCAGTCTCGGCGCAGCACAGTTCGCCGCAAGCGATGCGTGGGCGGATCGTGGGCTCCTCGCGCTGGTCGGGATGGGCGTCGAGCCCGGATTCTCCGATGTAGCAGCGCGTTACGCGGCCGATCACCTCTTCTCGTCGATCGATGAGATCGGTGTGCGCGACGGGAGTGACCTCGTCATCGAAGGATTCGCCTTTGCCCCGACGTTCAGCATCTGGACCACCATCGAAGAGTGCCTCAACCCGCCGATCGTCTACGAACGCGACCGGGGATGGTTCACGACAGCGCCGTTCTCGGAGCCGGAGTTGTTCGAGTTCCCGGAAGGCATCGGGAAACTGAAGTGCGTCAACGTCGAGCACGAAGAAGTGCTGCTGATGCCGCGCTGGATCGATGTCGACAGGGTGACCTTCAAGTACGGCCTCAGCGAGGAGTTCCTCGATGTGTTGACCACCCTGCACAAGCTCGGCCTCGACTCGACGACGGCAGTGACCGTGCGCGGTGTCGACGTGATACCGCGCGATCTGGTTGCTGCGCTGCTGCCGAACCCGGCAGAGCTGGGTCATCGCATGGTCGGTCGTACGTGTGGCGGCGCATTGGTCACCGGCATCGGGGTCGATGGCAAGCCGAGGTCGACGTACATCTACCAGATCGTCGACAACGAGTGGACGATGGCCGAGTTCGGTCACCAGGCGGTCGTCTGGCAGACGGCCGTGCACCCAGCGGTCGCGCTCGAGATGATGGCGACCGGCGAATGGAAGGGCGAAGGCGTCAAGGGACCAGAGGCGTTCTCGGCTGACCCGTTCCTGCCGTTGCTGGCCGAGCACGGCGCGCCATGGTCGATGCAGGAGCGC
>JANMRB010000187.1:0-21818 GCA_031370825.1 Ilumatobacteraceae bacterium | reverse complement strand
GAACAGCTTCTTTGCGATCACGATTCGCTGGATCTGATTCGTTCCCTCGTAGATCTGGGTGATCTTCGCGTCGCGCATCATTCGTTCCACCGGGAACTCGGCGGTGTAGCCATACCCACCCAGGAACTGCACGCAATCGGTGGTCACTTGCATGGCCACGTCGCTGGCGAAGCATTTCGCCATTGCACCGGCCATGCCCAGTTCACCGGTGGGATCTCCGTCGTCGACCATCGCGCATGCCCGGTACACCAGCGCCCGCGCTGCCTCGATGCGCATTGCACAATCAGCTGCCATCCATTGCAATCCCTGATTGTCGGCGAGCGGCCGGCCGAACGTGCGGCGCTCTCTCATGTAGCGGACGGAGAAGTCGAGCGCACCCTGGGCGATGCCTACTGCTTGTGCGCCGATCGTCGGCCGAGACCTGTCGAGGGTGTGCATCGCCACCGCAAAGCCCTGGCCGACCTCGCCCAGACGCCATCCATCGGGAACATGGCAATCCTCGAATCGAACAACTCCGGTGGGCGAGCCCTTGATTCCGAGCTTGTGCTCGAGCTTGTCAACGTGCACGCCCCACTCGGCCTTGGCCAGGAAGCACGTGAGGCCTTTGTGGCGATCGTCGGAGGTCCTCGCGAACACGGTGTAGAAGTCGCTGATCCCGGCGTTGGTGATCCAGCACTTCGTGCCGTTGATCACCCAGTCATCGCCGTCACGAGTGGCGCGAGTCGTCATCGAGGCCACATCGCTGCCCGCGTCCGCCTCGCTGAGGCAGTAGCTGGCCTGACTGCTGCCATCACAGATGCGCGGCAACACTTCGGCCTTCAACGCATCGGAGCCGAAGTTGATGACGGGCAACATCCCGAGCTTGGAGATCAAGAACATCAGACTGGTCGACGCGCACGCGCGCGCCAGTTCCTCTGTGGCGATCGCCTGCGTCACCACCGGCGCTCCCTGACCGCCGTACTCCTCCGGATACTGCAACGAGGTGAGGTCGGCGGCGACGAGTGCTTTGAACGCCTCCCAGTCGTACTCGGCCTTCTCATCAGTGGCAGCAGCACGGGGCGCGATCTTGTCGTCCGCAAATCGGCGGACGACCGCGCGGAACTCCTGCTGCTCCTCGGTGAGATTGATCGGTTGACTCATGTGCCCAACAACTCCTTCCAGCGCTCCGGGTACGCAGCGGCAATCTGTGCCGGCGTCATACGCAGTGGTGCCTCGGGAACCATGTCGACCAGCGCTCTCGCCTCGTCGTAATGATGCAAGGTGTTGCTGACCCCCTCGAACAACCTGGCCCGCAGGATCTTCAGCTCCGCGGGGGGATCGCTGTCGAGAAATCCCCAGATGGTGAAGGCGATCGTCAGATCGTGCACGACGGGAGCCCGGCTGAACATCGAAGCCCGCCGGAGGGCGATCCCGAGGCACCCCTGGATGGCGTCGGCAGCGCGTTCGCCGGGCTGCAACTGCAGCCGGTCGCGGAAGCCGTTGGCGATCTTGAGCGCGAAGCCTTGGTCGGGACCCTGATAGCCGAGACGGACGCCTTCTGGCTGGAAGCCGACGAGGTCGCCGGGGCGATTCGGCTTCCACGAACCAGGGACGATGTCGGGCGAGGCGTAGACCCTCGAAGAGTCGACGCATGAGACGGGGGCGAACTTCGGCGCAGCCATGAGACACCCTTTCTACCACCCGGCGTTTGGAGGCGCAGGACCCCATACGGGTCCGCAGACGCCAAACGAAGGTCTTCAGGCGGAGTGCAGAAGGCCGTAGACCATGGTCTCCTCGAGGGCCCGCCACGACGCCTCGATGATGTTGGCACTGACGCCGATCGTCGTCCATGTGCGATCACCGTTGGTGGCGTCGATCAGCACGCGGGTGATCGCCCCGGTGGCGGTGGCTCCATCGAGGATGCGCACCTTGTAGTCCGTCAGGTGCACCTTGCTGAGCAGCGGGTAGGAGCCGGTGATAGCGGCACGCAGGGCGGAGTCGATTGCATTGACCGGACCATTGCCCTCCGAGGTGTGCACATGACGCTGCTCGCCGACCCACACCTTGACGGTCGCCTCGGTCGTGAACTCGCCGGTGGCCATGTCGTCAGTGATCACGCGCATGCTCTCGACGCGGAAGAAGTCCTGCTGCCACCCCGAGGCGCGGCGCATCAACAACTCGAGCGAGGCGTCGGCCGCCTCGAAGTGATAGCCCTCGTGCTCCAACCGCTTGAGGTCGTCGATGACCTGGTTGACAGCGGGCCCGTCCATCGGCAGGCCGAGCTCGGCGGCCTTCATCTGAATCGTTGCCCTGCCGGCCATCTCGCTGACCACGAACCGGGTGCCGTTGCCGACCAGCTCGGGATCGACGTGTTCGTACGCATCCTTGGCGCGGACGATCGCGCTGACGTGCAGACCGGCCTTGTGGGCGAAGGCAGAACCGCCGACATACGGGGCTTGCGGATTGAGCGGACGATTGAGCACCTCGGCAACGTGATGGCTCACTGCAGTCAGTCGTTCGATGCGACCATCCGGCAAGCAGGGTATGCCCAACTTCAGTTGAAGGTTGGGGATCACCGTCGTGAGATTGCAGTTGCCGGTCCGCTCGCCGAGTCCGTTGAGCGTGCCCTGCACGTGACGGGCACCCGCCCGCACCGCGGCCATCGAGTTGGCGACCGCGCAGCCGGTGTCGTCGTGACAGTGGATGCCGATGATCACATCGTTGCCGACGTGCCGATACACGTTGGCAACGACGTCCTCCACCTCGTGCGGCAACGACCCGCCGTTGGTGTCGCACAGGACAACGTGGCTGGCGCCTTTCACGACAGCCGCCTCCAACGCTCGCAAGGCGAACTCGGGATTTCGCTTGAACCCGTCGAAGAAATGCTCCAAGTCGACCATCACCTGTCGACCGTGACCGGCGAGAAACGCGACCGAGTCGGCGATCATCGCCTCGCCTTCGTCGAGTGTGGTCTGCAATGCGTTGAGCACGTGGTAGTCCCAGCTCTTGGCAACGATGCAGACCGCAGACGTGTTGGCATCGAGCAGGTTGCGCAGTGTTGCGTCGTCGTCGACCTTGCCCTTCGGGCGGCGCGTCGAACCAAACGCGACCATCGTCGACGTCGTCAGCTGCAACTCGGTTGCGGCGCGTGCGAAGAACTCGATGTCTTTCGGGTTGGCGCCGGGCCATCCACCTTCGATGAAGTGAACGCCCAGGTAGTCGAGCTGCTCGGCAATGCGCAGCTTGTCGTCGACCGTGGCCGACACCCCTTCGACCTGCAAGCCGTCGCGAAGAGTTGTGTCGAAGACCTCGACCGATTCCCGGCTGTTGGAGTCTCCCCGGTTTTGGTTGCTCATTGCTGATCCTCTTCCCTGAAATGAAGGCGCTGGAAATGAAAGAGCCGCCCGGGTGGGCGGCTCGGAGCGCACATCGGCAGAGGCCGACATGCGCTAGTGAATGATGATGATCGTGGCAGCAAGGCGAGAGATCACGAAAGCCATTCAACCCGGTTTTAGGACAGGCGTCAACGTGAACGCTGTGCAAAACCTGTGTGCAACAGGTGGACAGATCAAAAACTTCTGGGGATTCTCACGAAAGTCTGCGGATAACCCTGTGACTTGGAAAATACCTCTTGACCTGGGATATTGAGTTGGCGCAAGCTAGCCGAGTACCGGAGAGCGCACGCCAACCGGGACTCGAGGAACGGTGCCGAACACCGTGGCAGCCAGGAATGGTTGTTGCAGGATCGGAGGGCCAACCGGGTTCACGAGGTGGAAGCGGCTTCGGGAGGGGAATGATCCATCCTGCCGGGAGGTCTTCGGACTGAACGGTGGGGCCGGAGAGGAACGAACTGGGCAACCAGATCGCTACGACCCGGTTCAGCGAGGGAAGCGAGCCGGGTAACCGGGGTTGCGGAACGAGCAGCTGGGTTGGTTGGAACCGGTTCGCCGGTAACGGCCGAATCAGTGGTCAGGGAAACAAACCGGTTCGCCGGGGAGTGAACTGACAAAGGGAATCGCCCGCCAGCGTGAGCTGACGGGCGATGACATTGAGTCGAGCTACAGGCTAACGCCGGCAGGTCGACCAGTGGTGGATCATGAACCAAAAGGAGTCGCCCCGGGCGGCGCGCTGGTTTCGGCTAGCTGCGCAGCCCGGGGTGCTTCGCTTTTGGCCTGTGTTGCTTTCGGTCGGTGTAGCTCCGATCTGTGTCTCGGTGGGCGACGAGCCCGATGTCGCCATCGTCGGCGCCCCCTTCGATCTCGGAGAGCTTCGATCACATCGAGGTCATCGACTACGGCGATGCGCACTGTCCCCACGGCATGGTGCAGACCAGTCTCGACAACATCCGCACACGTGTGCACGAGATCGCCAGCCGCAAGATCGTATGGACATCGTCGAAGTCGCGCCGGCATACGACATGGTTGACTGCACGGTCAACGTCGCCAACAGGTTGTTCATGGAATGTCTGGCAGGGCTTGCCGCCAAACGACGCGACGCCGCCGGGACCGCACCCGGGCTCCCGGCACGCTGAAGCCGAGCGTGCCCCATCTACCATCGGCTGCATGAATCGACCGATCGGAGAGCGGCCCGGGATGGCCGCGTACGGCGTGAACTCGCCGAAATGGGAGGCCTTGCCGTGGGAGTGGGCGGCAGAGCGACTGACCCCCAACAAAAACTATTGGGTCGTCACCGTCTCGACCGACGGCGCTCCGCAGGCCCTGCCGGTGTGGGGCGTCTGGAGCGACGACGACCTTCGCTTCATGTTCTCGTGCGCTCCTACCGCCCGTAAGGCACGCAACATCGCTGCCAATCCACGCGTCGTCTTCACGGTCGACAGCACCGTGGAGTGCATCTCGGTCGAGGGTGTCGCTGCGCCGATCACCGACCCGGCCCGGGTGGACGTCTGGATCGACCGCTACGTCGAGAAGTACGGCGCCGAGGTTCCTGACGGGCTCGGTGACTTCGTCCGCCAGCACGCCATGTTCGAGGTCGCGCCGACCAAGGCTTTCGCAATCATCGAGCGCGAGGACGAGTTCGCCAACCGTGCCACTCGCTGGCGTTTCACCTAGTAGACAGCCAGCTCGCACCAGTCCTTGTACTGGTCCTCTTCGCCGCGCACGGCTCGTGCGTAGACCTCGGCGATGGCCTTGGTCATCGGGCCGGGGCAGGGGATGTTGCGATCGTCGATGGACTTCACCGAGCTGATCTCGGCGGCAGTTCCGCACACGAAGACCTCTTCGGCGACGTACAGATCGCTGCGGGCGAGGTTGTCGATGCGGATGTCGAAGCCGAGGTTGCGGGCGATGGTCATGACCGAGCTCTGGGTGATGCCTTCCAACGCGCCTGCCGACAGAGGTGGAGTGATGATGATGTTGTTGCGAACCGCGAAGATGTTCTCGCCGGTGCACTCGGCGATCAATCCGTTTGGTGCCAGCATGATCGCTTCGTCGTAGCCGGCCTTCAGTGCCTCGACCTTGGCAAGCGACGAGTTGACATAGTTGCCCGTTGTCTTCGCAGCCGGGGGCATGGTGTTGTGGTCGTGGCGAGTCCACGACGAGACCTTCATGCGAACACCATGGTCCAAGGCATCTTCACCGAGGAACGGGGCCCACGGCCAACAGGCAATGGCGACATCGACGCTGCACGGCAGGGTGTTGAGTCCCATCTCGCCGTAGCCGTAGTAAGCGATCGGTCGCACGTAGCAACCGGGCAGACCTGTCGACGCCACCGTCGCCTTCGTCGCGGCGACGATCTCGGCGACGGTGTACGGGATCTCCATCCCCACGATGTGGGCGCTGCGGTACAACCGCTCGATGTGCTCGGTCAGGCGGAACACCGCCGGGCCCTGCGACGTCGGATACGCGCGGATGCCCTCGAACACGCCGGTGCCGTAGTGCAACGTGTGAGTAAGGATGTGAATCTGGGCCTTGTCCCAATCGACGAGGTCTCCGTTCATCCAGATCTTCGGAGTGGGTTGGATTGGCATCGCTGGCTCCCGCTGTGCAGAGGTAGGGAAAAATGAAAGTCGCTGCTGACTAGCCTGCCACGGCTGCAGCGATTTGGGAACCGATCTCGCTGGTGCTGCCGCTACCACTGTGGGCGGCACATGCCGAACGAATGCGTGCCGCAGCGTCGCCTTCGCCCAGGAAATCCAGCATCAACGCTGCACTGAGGATGGCCGCGATGGGATTCGCTTTCCCGGTTCCGACGATGTCGGGGGCCGATCCGTGCACAGGCTCGAACATCGACGGCCCGGTCCGTGCCGGGTTGAGGTTGGCCGACGACGCCAGGCCGATACCGCCACTGACGGCGCCGCCGAGATCGGTGAGGATGTCGCCGAACAGGTTGTCGGTCACGATCACGTCGTAGCGATGAGGATCTTGCACGAAGTAGATGCAAGCCGCGTCGACGTGGTTGTACGCCGTGCCGACCTGCGGATAGTCGGCGGCAACGTCGTTGAAGGCCCGCTGCCACAGATCACCCGAGAACGTGAGGACGTTGGTCTTGTGCACCAACGTGACGTGCTGGCGCCCCGGCGGGTCTGCCTTCCCGCGTTGCAAGGCCAATTCGAACGCGAACCGGATGGCCCGCTCCGCTCCCATGCGCGTGTTGACCGAGCCCTGCGTGGCAACTTCGTGCACCGTCCCCTTGCGAAGGACGCCGCCCTCGCCGACATACGGGCCCTCCGTGTTCTCGCGAATCACGACGAAGTCATGAGGCTCGGTTTGGCCGGGCGCAGTCCCGACGAACGGACGCTGGTTGACGTAGAGATCGAGGTCGAATCGCATCTTCAACAGCAGGCCGCGCTCGATGACGCCTGGTGGGACGTCGGGCGTGCCGACAGCACCCAGGAGGATTGCATCGAACCCACGTAGTTCGTGGAGCGTCGCGTCGGACAGGATCTCGCCATCTCGCAGATAGCGGGCGCCGCCGAGGTCGTACGCGGTCGTCTCGAGATCGATCCCTGCCGCCCGAACCACCTTCAACGCTTCGGCGGTGACCTCGGGTCCGATCCCATCGCCACCGATCACAGCAATTCGATAAGCCATAGGCCCGAGATGTTACGGGGCGATAGCGTTTTCACCCTATGGCGACGACGCAGCTCTCCCGCTCGGCATTCGAACGACTGCAAGCCGAGTTCCTCGACCTCACCACGCGCGGTCGAATCGAGGTTGCACAGAAGATCGAGACTGCGCGACTGCTCGGTGACCTCAGCGAGAACGGCGACTACCACGCGGCCAAGGACGAGCAGGGTCATATGGAGGGCCGCATCCGTCAGCTCGAGTACATCATCGAGACCGCAGAGATCATCGAGGCTGGCGACGCGGGCATCGTCTCAACAGGCTCGATCGTGACAATCGTGTACGACGGCGACGACGACACGATGGCCGAGCGTTACCTGGTGGGCCACATGGAGGAGAAGGTGGGCGACCTCGACGTGATGAGCCCCGATTCCCCGCTCGGTGCCGCGCTGCTCGGCGCCAGCGCCGACACGTGGGTCGAGTACGAGGCGCCGACGGGCAAGCTCAGGGTCCACGTGATCAAGGTGGAGTCCGCCTAGTGCCGGCGCGAGTCGGCGGTGAACTGCCCGAACTACCTCCTGGTGCGGCAATGCACCTTCCGGGTCGCGGCACCACCTTCGTACGCACGCTCAGCGGGCCGGTCGGCGCGCCGACAGTTGTGCTGCTGCACGGATGGACAGCGACGGCCGACCTGAACTGGTTCAGGTGCTACAAGCCGCTGGCCGAGCATTTCAGGGTTGTTGCTCTGGACCACAGAGGACACGGCCGCGGCATTCGTTCGCGCAAGGTGTTCCGGCTGGAGGACTGCGCCGATGACGCCGTCGCCGTCTGCGACGTGCTGGGCATCGAACAGTTCATACCCATCGGCTATTCGATGGGTGGGCCGATCGCCCAACTCGTCTGGCGACGTCATCGACAACGCACGGCGGGCCTGGTGCTGTGCGCGACGTCGGCATACTTCTCGACCTCGCGTGAAGAGCGGCTGAGCTTCCTCGGCCTCTCCGGGCTTGCTGCGGTGGCCAGGCTGACCCCGGCGCAGGCGCGGCAGTGGCTCACTGAGCAGTTCTACCTGCAACGCAAGGCCGACCTGTGGGAGCCGTGGGCAGTCGATCAGGCGTCGACGCACGATTGGAGACCGGTGCTCGAGGCCGGCCGGGCCATCGGCAACTTCTCCTCGCGCGATTGGATCAGTGAGATCGACGTTCCCACTTCGATGATCATCACCATGCGCGATCGGGTCGTTCCTGTTCGCCGTCAGGTGCGCCTTTTCGAGGCGATTCCCGATGCTGAGGCCTTCCGGGTCGACGGCGACCACGACGCCTGCGTTTCCAACCCCAAGCTGTTCGTCCCGACGCTGCTGCGCGCTTGCCGCTCGGTCGTCGAACGATCGCGATGAACAAGCGTGTGATCGTTTTCGCCGCGGCCGGCATCGCCGCCGCCGCCGCCATCGTGCGCCGCAGCGTGCGCGGTAAGCGCAACCTCGACATCGCGGCCCTCGGCTTGCAGGTGGGTGGGAACTATGCGTCGACGGCTGCTCGCAAGCTCTTCTCCTCGGCCGAACGGCGAATCGAGCTCGATCGTGAACGCGAGTTGCGCACAGCCGATGCCGTTGCCGATCGCTTGGGCAACATGAAGGGCGCGTTGATGAAGCTCGGTCAGATGGCGAGCTACGTCGACGAGGGTCTTCCCGAGCCGCTGCGCAAGGCGCTCGCCGAGCTGCAGTCAAACGCGCCGCCGATGAGCGCCGAGCTTGCCGCGGAGGTGATCGAGCGCGAGCTCGGCGCGGCACCGGACAAGGTCTTCGTGGAATGGGATCCGGATCCGATTGCCTCGGCCAGCATCGGCCAGGTGCATCGCGCCGTCGTCAAAGATCCGAACACCGGTTTGGATCGAGCAGTAGCGGTCAAGGTTCAGTACCCCGGAGTCGGCGCGGCGATCGAAGCGGATCTGCGCAATGCCAGCCTCCTCGGCGCGATCCTCAAGCAGGGCTTCGGCGGGCTCGACCCCGACGACATGGTCGCCGAGATAAGAGATCGCCTGATCGACGAGCTCGACTACTCCCTGGAAGCTGCCAACCAGCAAGCCTTTGCCGACTACTACCGCGGCCACCCGTTCATCCACGTACCCGATGTGCTCGCCTCGCACAGCACCGGGCGGGTGCTGACCAGTGATCTGGTCAACGGAGCGACGTGGCAGGAGATGATCGGCTGGTCGCAGGACGAGCGAGACCTTGTCGGCGAGTGCCTCTTCCGCTTCGTGTTTCGCAGCCTGTACGGCATGCACAGGTTCAACGGCGACCCGCATCCGGGGAACTACCTGTTCCACGGCGGCGGCCGCATCACGTTCCTGGACTTCGGTCTCGTCAAGCAGTTCACCGACGAGGAGATGAGCACGTTCATCGGGATGGTCAAGTCAGCCGCGTACGAGAACGACGTCCCAACTTTTCGGCGAACCGTCGAAGACGCCGGAATGCTGAGGCGCGGTGCCCCCGCCGACGATGCAGCGATCGGCGAGTACTTCGGTCAGTTCTACGAAAGCGTCAGGTACGACAAGGTCGTCACCTGGTCCTCCGACTATGCCAGCCGGATCGTGCGCCACACCTTCGACAGAACCAGCCCGATCTCGCAATACGCAACGGTGCCGCGAGCATTCGTGTTCATCCAACGAATCAACCTCGGTCTGTACGCGCTCCTCGGCGAACTCCGCGCCACGGGCAACTACCGACGGATGGCAGAAGAGCTGTGGCCGTTCGTGCAGGGTCCCCCCAGCACGCCGATGGCCGAGGCCGAGCAGGCCTGGCTCACGGAGCGACGCGGCCGTGACGGTGTGCTGTCCGGCTGATTGCCTGTTCGCGCAGCCACCTGCGCAGTTCACGTCTTCCACTGATCGACACGGGTTCGATGTCGATCTCGATGCCGAGCGCGCAACAACCGGCGCGAAACGAATCGCTCGCTGATGTGAGCAAGCGCACACGCTCGACCCCGAGAGAGCTCAATCGTTCGATCAGGGTGGCTTCGGGCTCGATTGACGCGTCCGAGGTGACGACGCGGGTACCGCAGAGATCCGCAGCGCAGCGCGCCGCATCTGCGGCACCTTCGGGCGTGTCGGCGCCCACACGCAGCAGCACGCCAGTGAGAGGTCGGTAGCGCAGGTCGTTGCACTCGCTCTTCAAGCCCGTTGGGTCGTGACTGATCGCGAACCAACGGGTCCATGCACCGCGGTACACCTGCACCACGGAGTCGCTGTCGATGGCTGTTGGCGTGGAAGTGAGCATCTCGGCGACGTAGTCGGGACCGCCGGCCTTCGGACCACATCCGACCGACGAACGCTTCCATCCACCAAACGGCTGCCGTTGGACGATGGCCCCGGTGATGCCCCGATTGACATAGGCGTTGCCGACCTGCACATTGTCGAGCCACGTGTCGATCTCGGCCTCGTCGAGCGAGTGAATCCCACCGGTGAGACCGTAGGGCGTCGCGTTCTGCAGTTCGATCGCATGGTCGAGATCCTCCGCGCGCATCACGCCGAGCACCGGACCGAAGCATTCGGTGACGTGGAACCACGAACCGGGCCGCACCCCGACTCGCACGCCGGGTGACCAGAGGTCGTCGCCGAGTTCGTGCGGTTCGACCAGCCACCCCTCCCCCGGGTCGAGTTGGGTCAGGCCGCGCTGCAGTTTGGGTGACGGCTCACCGATCAATGGGCCGACAACGCTGCCGAGATCGTCCGGCCGACCCACGATCAGGCTGCGCGTCGCATCCGCAAGTCGCTGCATGAAGGACGAGTTGTCGTACAAAGGTGCTTCGACGATCGCCAGGCTCGCCGCCGAACACTTCTGCCCGGCATGACCGAAGGCCGACCTGACCAGGTCGCGGATCGCCAGATCGAGGTCAGCCGCCTGGGTGATGACGATGGCGTTCTTGCCGCTTGTCTCCGCCTGAAGGTGCATCCCCGGCGTCCACGACCGGAACAGCTCAGCCGTCTCGTATGCGCCGGTGAGAACCACCGAATTGACATCGGGATGGCTGATCAACCGGCGCCCAACCTCGTTGTCGGGGCAGGCCACGAACTGCACGACCTCTTTCGGTACACCGCCGCGGTGCAATTGCTCGATCAGGTGTTGGCCCGTGCGGCGAGCTTCAGGCGGCGGCTTGAGGATCACCGCGTTACCGGCGGCCAACGCGGCGAGGACACCACCGGCCGGTATCGCATACGGGAAGTTCCACGGCGATGCCACGACGACGACGCCACGCGGGCGCAGTTCGGCACCCTCCGCCTCTTGCTCGTCGACGACGTCGATGCCGACCGACCCGTAGTACTTGGCGAAGTCGATCGCCTCGCTGACCTCCGGGTCGCCCTCGCGTGCGACCTTCACCGCCTCATCGGCCATCACTGCGATGGTGTCGAACCGTTCGCTACGCAGGACGACGGCCGCAGCGGCCAACGTGTGCCGACGCTCGCCCGCTCCCGCGGCCGACCAATGACGTTGCGCCGCGACCGCGGTGGCGACGATCGCGTCGATTTCGGCGGTGCTTTCGACGAGAACGGACTCATGTCGAATCGCCGGACCTCGCACCGCGGCCTGCAGCGACGCACGGGCAACCGGGTCAGTCGGGTCGCTGTCGGGTTCGTTGGTGAACGTCGTGTCGTTCGGCGGCTTGGCCCGCCGGCGGCGCACTCTCGGTACCTGGTGACGGTCGGCGACCGCTCGACGGAACCGCTCCGCTTGCTCCGCGAACTCGGCAGATCCAGGTGTGATCGTGAACAGCGCCCGAAGGAAGTTCTCCGGGGCCGTGTTCTCGTCTAGGCGCCGGGCCAGGTAAGCGATGCTGGCGTCGATCTGGTCCCGCTGCACGACAGGCGCGTAGAGCAACAGGGAGCCCGCCATCTTGCGCACGGCCCGACTCTGCGCTGGAGCCATGCCTTCCAGCATCTCTAGTTCGACGCGTGCCCGCTGATCGATCGGCAGCCTGTTTCGCAACACCATCGCCCAGGCGACGTCGAACAGGTTGTGGCTGGCGACGCCGACACGTACCGCACCATTCCATTCCGGGCGAAGCACCGATTCGAGCATCAACTTGTAACTGGCGTCCACGTCCGCCTTGGTCGGGTATGGCGCAGGGATCCAGTCGTGAAGCTCGGCTTCGACTGCCTCCATTGCCAAGTTGGCGCCCTTGACGATCCGAATCTTGATGCCGGCACGACCGTCACGAACGCGAGCGGACGCCCAATCGCCGAGGTCCTCCAGCACCTCGTGGCTGTCGGGAAGATACGCCTGCAGAACGATGCCGGCCTCCAGATGGTTGAACTCGGGTTCATCGAGCACCTTGGTGAATGCGGCGACCGTCAGGTGCAGGTCCCGGTACTCCTCCATGTCCAGATTGACGAACCCATGCGGTTCCTTCAGCAGCGCAGCTCGATAGATCTCACGGAGCGGCTCGCTGATGCGTTCGACGCTGCGTTCGAAGTCGAGCGCGTCGAGGTTGGCGACCAGAGCCGAGGCTTTGATCGACACGGCGCTGACGTCGGGACGGCACAGCTTTTCGAGCACCTGATCAACTCGGCGCCTGGCTTCGTCGTCACCCAGGATCGATTCACCGAGCGGGTTGACAAGCAGACCAATTCCCTCACGTCGGCGCTCGGCGGCGTGGGCCGCGAACGCTGGATCCTCTGCGGGCAGGACAACGCCTTTGGTCTCCGCAAGGATTCGTCGCCGGACCAGGGGCATCACCACTTGGGGCAACAGTGGTGCCAGCTTGGCGCCACTCGACATCAGTGCCCGGTCGAGGCGGCTCAGCGACCCGGGCAGCCCGTGTTCGCGGACGACATCGACAAATCGACGAGCGGCGCGGCGGTTGGACTGGATGCGCAACACGTCGTCAGTCAGACGTTGCACGAGCTCGCGGCCGGCAGGATCGGCCACCAGGAGCCCGAGCCGCCGCAACTGGCGTCGCTCGCGCCACGTCGCGTTGGCGATCGCCTCGCGCAACAGCGTGTCGGCGAGTGCTATCGCCTCATCGACGGCCATGCGGTCATCTTGCACGGCATCGTGGCTGCGCGCGTCATCGACGGAGCGCTTTCACGCGCCAGTTCCGTCGTGTCGTCGGTGTGTCGCCTGGTGCATACCGGTCGCAGGTGTTGCGGCGGTAACGTCGCCAGATGCGTTTCAGGACCGTTCTGCTACCCGTCGCTGTGCTCGGGATGCTTGCTGCTTGTGGCGACAACACGGCCACCTCGGATTCCGTGGCCTCGTCCTCGACCGGTTCCGTTGCCCCGTCCACGACCGCAGCGGGGGCGATTCCGAAGCCCGAGGTCAAACTGCCATCGGCAATCCCGACGTCGTTGGTCGTCACCGATCTCACCGAGGGCACAGGCGACGCCGCTGTGGAAGGCGACACGGTCATCGTCCATTACGTCGGCGTGCGCTCGGCTGATGGCAAGGAGTTCGACAACAGCTACGACCGCGGATCCCCGCTGCCGGTCACGCTCGGCGTCGGTCAGGTGATCAAGGGCTGGGATCAGGGCCTCGTCGGCATCAAGTCGGGCGGTCGCCGTCAACTCGACATCCCCACCGATCTGGCGTACGGCGATGCGCCTCCATCTACCGACGTCATCCAGAAGGGCGATGCGCTGACCTTCGTGATCGACGCCGTCACGATCATCCCCAAACCCGACCCGGCGGACGTGCCCACCATCTCGATTCCACCGACGCCGAACCAGGCCGAGCAGACCTTCACCGATCTCAAGGTGGGTGGCGGCGCAGGCATCGAGCCAGGACAGACCGTGGCCGTGCAACTCCTCGCCTTCAGTGCATCGGACGGCAAGCTGCTCGACTCCTCCTGGGATCAAGGAACGCCGTTGAGCTTCGTCCCCGGTGCCGGCCGACTGCCTCCGGGTGTGGAGAAAGCAGTCGACGGAATGAAGGTCGGCGGACGCCGTCGGGTCGACATACCTTTCGCCGACGCCTGGGGAACGGCCGGCAACACCGACCTCGGCCTGCCGGCTTCGACGGACCTGATCATGGTGCTCGATCTCGTCGCCGTCTACTGATCGGCGAAAGGCAATCGCCTAGCGGCCGAGCGCCGATGTCACCGCGTCGGCGGCTTCGGAAACCCGACGACCGAACTTCTGACCCGGCTGCCGGCTGAGGCGCTCGACAGGTCCACTCAGACTCACCGCCGCGACGATCTGGCCGCGACGATCCCTGACAGCGGCGCTGACGGAAGCGACGCCCGGCTCGCGCTCTTCGACGCTCTCCGCCAGATCGTCGCCCTGCAGGACTCGGCCGGCGGAGCCACGATCGAGCGGGAACAAAGCGCCTTGCGGGACGATCCAGCGCAAGCCGTGTGTGGACTCGAGCGAGACGACGCACCGCCTGCCCTCGCCATCGGCAACGTACATCTGCACACTTTCGCCGGTCTCGTCGCGCAATGCAGTGAGCACCGGACGGGTCAGTTCAGCCAACGGGAACTGGTCTTCAGCGGCCTGGCCGAGGCGGATCAGTTCGAAGCCAAGGCAGAACCGGCCTTGCGGGTCGCGGCGAAGCAGGCCGTGTTGCTCCAACGCGACGGCCAACCGGTGAGCAGTCGCGCGCGGCAGTTCCGTCGCCTCTTGGAGCGCGGCCAGATCGAGCGGGGCACGAGCCAATGCGCGCAGGATCAGAACACCTTTGTCAATGACGCCAACTCCGCTTACACTGTCCATTCGCGAGAATGTTATCTCAGAAAGTGAGATTAGCGAATGCCATCTCCTCGAACCCTGGCCCAGAAGCTCTGGGAACGTCACGTGGTCCACTCGGCACCCGATGAGCCCGACCTGCTCTACATCGATCTTCACCTCGTTCACGAGGTCACCAGCCCACAGGCTTTCGACGGGCTGCGACTGTCGAACCGACGCGTGCGCAGACCGGACCTCACGATTGCGACCGAAGATCACAACGTTCCCACCGAGAACATCGATCAGCCGATCGCCGACCCGATCTCGGCCCGTCAGGTCGAAGTCTTGCGCGAGAACACCAAGGAATTCGACATCGTCAACTTTCCGATGGGGGACCCCGGTCAGGGGATCGTCCATGTGATCGCGCCGGAGCAGGGCCGGAGCCTGCCCGGCATGACGGTCGTCTGCGGCGACAGCCACACGGCAACGCACGGCGCCTTCGGTGCCCTCGCTTTCGGCATCGGTACCAGCGAGGTCGAACATGTTCTGGCGACGCAGACCCTTCCCCAGTCACGGCCGAAGTGGATGAGCGTCACCGTTGATGGCGAGGTTCCGCCGGACGTCACCGCCAAGGACATCATCCTCGCGATCATCGGCAACATCGGAACCGGTGGAGGGATCGGCCATGTCATCGAGTACCGCGGCTCGGCGATTCGCGCTCTGTCCATGGAAGGCCGGATGACGGTTTGCAACATGTCCATCGAAGCCGGCGCCAAGGCAGGGCTCGTCGCACCCGACGCCACGACGTTCGAGTACCTGAACGGCCGGGCCAATGCCCCGCACGGTGACTCGTGGGACGCCGCCGTCGCCGATTGGCGCACCCTGGTCAGCGACGACGGAGCGGTCTTCGACAAGGAGGTCGTGATCGACGCCGCCGCGCTGCGCCCCCACATCACCTGGGGTACGAACCCCGCGCAGGTCACGACGATCGACGGCAGCGTGCCATCACCTGATGACTTTGCAGATGCAACAACCCGCGAGACCGTGGCTCGATCGCTCGAGTACATGGGTCTCGCGGCAGGCACGCGCATGCGCGACATCTCCGTCGACACCGTTTTCATCGGCAGTTGCACCAACAGCAGGATCGAAGATCTGCGCCTCGCCGCTGCCGTCATGCAGGGACGAACGGTCACAGTGCCCCGCGTCATGGTGGTACCGGGGAGCCACGCTGTGAAAGAGCAGGCAGAGGCGGAAGGCCTTCACCACGTCTTCCGTGCCGCCGGGGCAGACTGGCGTGAACCCGGCTGCAGCATGTGCCTGGCGATGAACCCGGACAAGTTGTCGCAAGGCGAGCGTGCTGCGAGCACCAGCAACAGAAACTTCGAGGGCCGCCAGGGCAGAGGCGGTCGCACACATCTCGTCTCCCCCGCGGTCGCCGCGGCCACAGCCGTGCTCGGCCATTTCGGTTCACCAGACGATCTGGCAACGCCGGACGAAGTAGGAGCAGCGCAATGAAGTCGGTGCACGTCATTTCCGGAAGAGGAGTGCCGCTGCGGCGCAGCGATGTGGACACCGACCAGATCATTCCAGCCGAATGGTTGAAGCGCGTCGAGCGCACAGGGTTCGAGAAGGGACTGTTCTCGACGTGGCGCGATGACAGGAACTTCGTGCTCAACGACGAACGTTATGTGGGTGCATCGATCTTGGTGGCTGGTCCCAGCTTCGGTGTCGGCTCGTCGCGCGAGCACGCCGTCTGGGCCATCCTGCAAGGCGGCTTCAACGCGGTCATCGCCCCCAGTTTCAGCGACATCTTTCGCAACAACTGCGCCAAGAACGGCCTCGTACCGGTGATCGTGCCCGAGGCGACCGTCGAGCAGATCTGGACGGCGATCGAAAACGACCCGTCGACAGAGATCACTGTCGACGTCGAACGACTCAGCATCGAGGTACCTGGCGCCGGCATCACCCACGCTTTCCCCATGGACCCGCAGACACAGCATCGGTTCCTGAACGGTCTCGACGACGTGGGCATCACACTGACCCACGTCGACGACATCACGGCCTTCGAGCAGCACCGCCCCGCCTGGCTCCGCTAGCTCAACCTAGAAGTTTTCGAACTCGGCGAGGTTGCGAAGCTTCGGGTTGTTGGAGAACACCTCGATCGGAGGCGCCACTTCCAGTCGCAGCGCCCGCTGCAGAATGCGGACCTGCGTGTGCTGGTTGTACTCGGCCATGGTCACGGCCCAGCCATCGCGTCCGGCGCGCGCCGTTCGGCCGCTGCGGTGCAGGTAGTCCTTGCCGTCTGGCGCGGGCTCGTAGTGGATGACCACGCCGATGTCGTCGATGTCGATGCCGCGAGCTGCGACATCTGTGGCGACCAGCACGCTGAGCTCGCCGTCACCGAACCGACGCATCGCCTTTTCCCTCGTGACCTGGGCCAGGTCACCGTGAATGGCCATGGCCTGCACACCGAGGTCCTGCAGGGACCGTTCGACCCGGTCGCACCCGCGTTTGGTCTGACAGAACACCAGCGCCTTGCCCACACCCGAGGCAATCGCCTGCACCACCTTGTCCTTGTCCATGTGGTGCACGGCCAGGAAGAGATGATGCATCGTGCCGACCGTGTCGGTAGCCGAGTCGATTGCGACCTCGATCGGATCGTTCATGTACCGCCGAACGAGATGGCCTACATCGCCGTCGAGGGTTGCCGAGAACAACATCGTCTGGTGCTTGCCCGTGACCTTGCGAAGGATCCACTCGACCTGCGGTGTGAAGCCGTCGTCGGCCATGCGATCCGCTTCGTCGAGGACGACGATCTCGACCTTGTCGAGGTCGAGCTCGTTCTCCTTCAGCAGGTCGATCAGCCGCAACGGAGTCGCCACGATGACATCGATTCCGCGATGGAGGGCATCGATCTGCTGGTGACGTGACGCGCCGCCGTAGACGGCGAGCACCGTTCGATTGCATGCGGCCGCAACGGGTGCCAGGACTTCGGCGACCTGCAGGGCCAGCTCTCTGGTCGGGACCAACACCATGGCGAGCGGTCGGCGGCTGTCGGCTTCTCCCGTGAGGCGAGCCAGCATCGGCACGCCGAACGCCAGTGTCTTGCCGGACCCGGTCTTTGCCCTTCCACACACATCTCGTCCGGTGAGAGCGACAGGGATTGCTTTGGTCTGGATGGCGAACGGTGTGGTGAATCCAGCGGCCGCAAGTCCCATGTCGACCTCGGTGGGAACCCCGATGTCGATGAAGGCCGTCGGAATGTAGGAGTCCGGATCGATCGTGATGGTTGCGGACTCGACCGGAGTGCGAGCTGGACTTGGAGTGGGTTTGCGGCGCCGCCGCCGTGGTGCCCCAGGCGGGCGGGAATGTTCAGACATGTCGAGCATGGAGGGTACCGCCACCCGGCTCAAGGTTGCGCGATGACCGGAGGGTCGACGGGTCGTGTACAGCGGGCCTCGGTGCGCCAGAGCCCCGGGTGCAAAGACATGCGACGACATCGGCAACAATTCGTCACCATGAAGGTTGAACTGACGGTCAACGATTTCCTTCGACGTGCCGACGCGATCTATCCCGACCGGCAGGCCGTCGTCGATGAGCCGGCGCAGCCCGCCGAGTCATGGGGGACGATCACCTACTCCGAGATGGCAGCACGTGCGCGAGCCCAGGCGGCCGCACTCGACTCCATGGGCATCGGCGTCGGCGAGCGCGTCGCCATCGTCAGCCACAACTCGGCACGGTTGCTCACCGCGCTCTTCGGCGTCAGCGGCAGCGGTCGGGTGCTCGTGCCGATCAACTTCCGCCTCGTCGCGGAAGAGGTCAAGTACATCGTCGAGCACTCCGGTGCGCGCATCCTCATGGTCGATCCCGAGCTGCAGAACGCGCTGGCCGGCGTGGAGTGCGAGCACCGCTTCGTGATCGGCGCGGACAGCGATGCACCCATAGAGCATGCCGAGCCAAAATCGTGGACGTACGACGAGGACAGCACGGCGTCGATCAACTACACCAGCGGCACCACGGCTCGGCCGAAGGGCGTGGAGCTGACTCATCGCAACATCTGGCTCAACGCCACCACATTCGGCTGGCAGCTCGGCATCAACGATCGAGACGTGTATCTGCACACCTTGCCGCAGTTCCATTGCAATGGTTGGGGGGTGCTGTACGCAGTCACCGGCATGGGCGGCAAGCACGTGATCATCCGCAAGATCGATGGTCCGGAGATCCTGCGCCGCATTGCCGAACACGGTGTGACCGTGATGTGCGGCGCGCCTGCTGTGGCCAACGCAATCCTCGACGCAGCCGCCAACTGGGACGGCCCGATTCCCGGCAACGGAACGCTGCGGATGGTGATCGCCGGGGCACCGCCGCCGACGCGCACGATCGAACGCATCGAGACGGAGCTCGGCTGGGAGTTCATCCAGATCTACGGCCTCACCGAAACCACGCCGCTGCTGACGATGAACCGCAGGCGATCCGAGTTCGATGCGCTCTCCCCCGCTGACCGCGCTTCCAAGCTCAGCCGCGCCGGTGCGCCGGCAATCGGAGTCGAGGTACGAATCTCGCCCGATGGCGAAGTGCTCGCGCGCGGCAACCACATCATGGCGGGATACTGGAGCCAGCCCGACGCCACTGCCGACGCCATTCGGCCGGCGGATGACGATCCCGACGGCCCGTCGTGGTTCCGGACAGGTGATGGCGGCCACCTCGACTCCGACAACTACCTCACCATCAGTGATCGCAAGAAGGACGTGATCATCTCCGGCGGCGAGAACGTCAGCTCGATCGAGGTCGAGGACGCGATCTTCAGCCATCCCGATGTGGCGGAAGTCGCCGTGATCGGTGTACCCGACGAGAAGTGGGGCGAGATGGTCATGGCTCTCGTCGTCACCACCGAGGGATCGACGCTGTCTGAAGCCGATCTGATCGCCTACACCCGGACCAAGTTGGCCGCTTTCAAATGCCCGAAGGCCGTCGAGTTCCGCGACGCCTTGGCCCGAACGGCGACCGGCAAGCTACAGAAGTTCAAACTGCGCGAGCCGTACTGGAGCGCGCAGACGAAGCAAGTGAACTGAGCGTCCGCTGGCCAAGCTCATCTACTCCGCCATCACGTCGCTCGACGGCTATGTGGCTGATGAGAGCGGAAACTTCGATTGGGCCGCACCCGACGACGAGGTCCATGGCTTCGTCAACGACCTCGAACGCCCGATCGGCACCTACCTGTACGGGCGGGCGATGTACGACGTGATGTCCTATTGGGACACCGCGCCGACCGATGCTGCTGAGCCGTCCGTCGAGCGCGATTACACCCAGATCTGGCAGTCGGCGGACAAGGTGGTGTACTCCAGGCACCTGGACGCGGTTTCCAGCGCGAAGACGCGGATCGAACGGAGCTTCGATCCGGACGTGGTACGGCGGATGAAAGCTTCGGCGGACCGCGACATCTCGGTCGGCGGTCCTCGATTGGCGGCCGAGGCCTTCAAGGCCGGCCTCGTGGACGAACTGCACCTGTTCCTCACGCCCGTCGTGATCGGACGTGGCAAGCGCTCGCTCCCCGACGACGTGCGCGTCGGCCTCGAACTGCTTGACCTCCGCCGCTTCGGCAACGGTGTGGTGCATCTTCATTACCGGGTTGGCACTACCGAGTGAGTCAGTCGCGCTGACCCACCGGGCAGAAAAACCGCCTGATGGATCAAATAGTAGATACCTGGTTCACACGCCGTTAGCGTCCGTCAGCCTGTGCCGGACAGCCCGGTCAGAAAGGAACCGATCTCACCCTCAACACGTCTTCGAGGAGGCGCACGCCATGGAAGCATTCGACGGAACAATGACGTCAGGCCGCAAGGGAATCGCATACGACTGGCAGTCGCTGTTGGTCTCTGCTGAAGCTGCAACACTCGAAGTCGAGCTGGCAACGATGACCCCGGAGTACGCCGAATAACCATGCAGGCCCGGCAAGTGCCATGGCGGGTGCTGGTGCTGGGCTGTGGCTCCGTAGCCCAGTGCACGCTGCCGCTGCTGATTCGTGACCTCGGGATCGACGCGCAGCGCATCACGATCGTCGACATGATCGACAACCGTTCCCGCGTCGCTGATTCGATCGCCCGCGGCGTGACGTTCGAGCAGGATCAGGTCACACCCGGCAACCTCGATGAGTTCCTGTCGGCGAGGGTGGGCCAGGGCGACCTGTTGTTGGACCTGGCGTGGAACATCGACAATCCAACCATCTTGCAGTGGTGTCGCGACCATGGTGTGAGGTACTTGAACACCAGTGTCGAAGTGTGGGATCCGTACGACGACATGGTGTCGACACACCCACTCGACCGCACCCTCTACGTGCGCCACATGGATCTGCGCAGGATGATCGCCAAATGGGGCGACAACAAGGGGGCAACGGCCGTGCTGGAGCACGGCGCCAACCCCGGCCTCGTCAGCCATTTCACCAAGCAGGCGCTCACCGAGATCGCCGGTCGAATGCTTCACGATGGTTGCGTCAGCGACAGTGCAGCGATGGAGGACGCGCTTGCCCACGAGTCCTACGCAACGCTCGCGATGCTGACCGGCACCAAGGTGATCCACGTCGCCGAGCGCGACACCCAGATCACCGACGTGCCCAAAGAGGTCGACGAGTTCGTCAACACCTGGTCGGTCGACGGCTTCTACGAAGAAGGCATCGCTCCCGCCGAGCTCGGGTGGGGAACTCACGAGAAGCGGCTACCGCCAAACGGCTTCGTGCACCACGGGTACGGCCCGCGCAACCAGATCTGCATCGCTCGACCGGGAATGGAGACCTGGGTTCGATCCTGGGTACCGACTGGCGAGATACGCGGGATGGTCATCCGCCATGGCGAGGCGCTGACCATCAACGATCATCTGACGGTGTGGGGCCAGGACGGGAACCCGGTCTACCGGCCCACCGTGCACTACGCCTACTGCCCCGCCGATGCCGCGATCAGCAGCGTCCTCGAGCTCCGAATGCGCAACTGGGAGATGCAACCAAAGGAACGAATCTTGAACAACGAAATTATCGATGGCCGCGACGAACTCGGTGTGTTACTACTCGGCCACGACTACACCGGCTGGTGGACGGGTTCGCTTCTCTCTATCCACGAGGCACGAAAAATTCTTCCAGGCCAAAGTGCCACCACAATGCAAGTGGCCGGC
>JANMRB010000181.1:0-3032 GCA_031370825.1 Ilumatobacteraceae bacterium | reverse complement strand
GGTCACTCTGGTTGGTCGCGATCGGTCCGGACCACGTAAAGCGTGGCGAACGCTTTTCGACGAACGCGGCAATCCCCTCCGCACCGTCGCCTGCGTCGGCGGCCACCTGTCTCCAGTGGTCCTGCAGGTCTCGAGGAACGACGCCGTGCGCGGCAACCTCTGCCACCATCGACTTCGTGGCGGCTTGGGTCAACAGCGAGCGGGCCGCGAGCACGCCGGCCAACGTAGCAAGCCGTTCCTCCCCTTCTGCGGCACTGACCACCTCGTCGACGAGGCCGATCCGTAGAGCCTCGTCGGCGGCGATCAGTTCGCCGGTGAAGAGCAGTCGCTTGGTCTTTGCCGGACCGAGAAGCTGGGTGGCGCGTTCGAGGGAGGCGCTGGGATAGACGATGCCCAACTTGGCCGGCGTAATGCCGAATCGAGCGTCCGGCGTGGCGATTCGCAGGTCGCAGTCGATGGCGATTGCGCATCCGCCACCGATGCAGTCACCCGAGATGTACGCGATCGTCGGCTTAGCGAGAGCGGCCAGGGCATCTTCGGCGGCGCTGTTGACTTCCGCGAACGAGCGCTCGTCGCTGCCACGTACAACGTTCAGCTCGGTGATGTCGGCTCCGGCGCAGAAGTGTTGGCCTGACCCGCGCACGACGACGATTCGCACTCCCAGATCAGTCGCCAGCCGTGAGGCCCGTTCGTGCAGGCTTGACCACATCTCATAGTTCATGGCGTTGCGCTTGCTCGGCCGGTTCAACCAAATGGTCGCGACCACCCCTTCGTTGGTCAGTCGAATCGGTGCATCGGCGTCGGCGTTCATCGACGCACAGTGTGGCCTACCCCGATACCGATCGGACGGTACCGTGGGAGGCGACGAGGAGGATGTGTGTGAATCGGACGCACCTGGCCGTAACCGGTTTGGTCTTGGCGATGGTGACGGCCTGCGGCGGAAGCAGCAAGGCGGGCAACTCGGAGGCCGCATTCTGCGACGCGGCGCGTGCCGCCAAGGCTTCATCCGACAACCAGCAGAAGCTCTTCGACGCGCAGGACGCGCCGGCACCCGAAACGATCCAGCCGGCGATCGATGATTTTGCAGCAAAGTTCGCGGCGCTGCCCGCTGTGGCGCCCGCCGAGATGAAGCCTGAGGTCGATGCGCTCAACGAGGCAGCACAGGCGTTGCTGGCGGTCGTGCAGCCCAACCATTACGACGTCGTCGCGATGGTCTCGACACCGGAGTTCGCCAAGCTCAACGGTGCGTTCTCCAGTGACGCGTACCAGTTGGCGCAGGACCGCTTTCAGAACTACATCGACACCATGTGCCCGTCGTTCACGACACCCGGGACCTGAACGTGGCCGTAGATGTTAGCGAAGAGGTCCGCCAGGCCCTGCACAATCGCCAACCGGTGGTGGCACTGGAATCGACCATCATCAGTCACGGGATGCCCTACCCGCAGAACATCGAGATGGCGGCTGAGGTCGAAGCCATCGTCCGCCGACGCGGCGCGACTCCCGCGACGATCGCCGTCATCGACGGTGTGTGCCGGATTGGTTTGACTGACCCTGAGATCGAGCTGCTCGGGACTCGTCGTGACGTTCACAAAGCGACAACGCGTGACCTGCCGTGGCTCGTGGCGACGAAGTCGACCGGCGCCACAACGGTCGCCGCGACCATGAACCTCGCTGCGCTCGCCGGCATCCGGATCTTCGCGACCGGTGGCGTTGGCGGGGTACATCGCGGCGCAGTGACCACGTTCGACATCTCGGCTGATCTCACCGAGCTGGCAGTCACTCCGGTCGCTGTCGTGTGTGCGGGTGTGAAGTCTATTCTCGACATTCCCCTTACCTTGGAGTATCTCGAGACTGCCGGCGTCCCCGTCGTCGTTGTGGGAAGCGACCAGTTCCCTGCGTTCTACAGCCGCACCAGTGGCCAACCGGCGCCTCGCCATGTCGACGACGTCCGTGAGGCGGCAGCAGTGCTCGACGCGACGTGGAACGCCCTGGACTTGCGACGCGGAATCCTCATCGCCAACCCCATCTCGCCAGAGGACGAGATCCCTTCGCGAGAGATCGACGGCGTCATCGTGGAAGCACTGAGGGACTTGGAGGCGCAAGGAATCGTCGGTCAGGCAGTCACCCCGTTCCTGCTCTCCCGGATAGCCGAGCGGACTGGTGGCCGAAGCCTCGAGGCCAACCTCGCCCTGATCAAGCACAACGCCGCACTCGCCGCCGACATCGCCGCCGAGTTCTCCAAGCTGATCGACTAGTCGGCTTCGACCGCTGCGGCCAGCTTCGCCAGCGTCGCCTCCATGTTCTGCCGGTTCCTTCCGGGACGGTCGCGAACCCCGATGAACAGGCTGCCGATCGTTCCGAAGAACGGCACCCGATGGTCGGTCCACGTCTCGACGACCTTCGTCGCCTCTCCACCGGTTCCTTCAGCCTGCTCGAAGCGATAGTCCCAGTTGGCCACCTTGAACGGTCCGAGGGTCACGTCGAAGCTGAACTCCTCACCGGGCTGTGCGATGGTGACGACGACATCGGTGTTCCAGCGGAACCTCCCGGAACGGTTCGAGCCCTTGAACCGGGCGCCGACCACGGGCCCGTTCGCCGCGTCGACCCATCTCCCGCCAGTGTTCTCCGGCGACCAGTCACCCATACGGGGTAGATCACTGACCAATGCGTAGATCTCGGCGGCTCCGGCACGGATCGTTCTTTCAACGCAGATCTGCTGAGGCATCTGCCTATCTGAACAGATCGCGGCTCTGGTCGCGTAGCACCGGTGCGATGGTCGCCGTGTCGTCGATCTCCCACGGGTAGCCGCGGATCACGCCGACGGGCGTTCGTGAGACGTTGCCCTTGACCAGTTCGGCTGCACCGGCCAACTCGTCGGCCAGGCACACGGCTTGCACCTTGAACTCGTGGCCGTGCGGGTCGAACTGGCCGATGTAGCTGTAGATCGGCTGCATGCCGGCGATACCGATGGCGATGTCGGTCTGACCCTCGCGCCAGGCACGCCCAAACGTGTCGGAGATGATCACTGCCAC
>JANMRB010000171.1:0-12991 GCA_031370825.1 Ilumatobacteraceae bacterium | reverse complement strand
AGCGTCATCGCTCCGGTGTCGACTGGGTCGATCATGGGCTTCGGCATGCTTGGATACCGGCTGGCCGTCGAGGCCGTCGTTGCGAAATTGGGTTCGACGTGATGCCACCGCTGGAGGTTGCCGGCCGCGCGGCGCGCGTCCGTCGGCGGTTCGATCAGGCCGCGGCCCTGTTGGTCAGCGACCTCAGCAACATCCGCTGGTTGACCGGTTTCACTGGCTCCAACGGGTGGGCGTTGCTCACACCCGATGACCTCGTGCTGGTCACTGACGGTCGCTACGGCGAACAGGCCGCGGCTCAGCTGAAGGAAGCCGGCGTCGATGGCCGGGTGATAGTCGGATTGTCCAGCGGCGAGATGCTCGATTCACTGGCTGCCGAGGTTGCCAACTTCGCGTCGGTTGGCTTCGAATCGGCCCACGTGACCTACGAGCAGTTCCAACGGTTCCAGAACCTGTTCAAGACGTCGATGGTCCCGGTGGGTGGGGTGGTCGAGGCTGAACGACGGTCGAAGGACGACGGTGAGATCGCCCGCATGGCCGAGGCCAGCAGGATCGCCGACGCCGCCCTCTCAGAGGTTCTGGAGGGCGCAGGCTTGGAGGGTCGTACCGAGGCGCAGGTTCGTAACCAGCTCGAGATCCGTATGCGCGAGTTCGGTGCCAGTGGTCCGAGCTACGAGACGATTGTCGCCACTGGGCCGGTGCACGCAGCGCGTCCACATCACCGACCGACCGACGAGATGATCATGAACGGGCACACCGTGATCATCGACGTCGGAGCGCTCTACGACGGCTACCACAGCGACATGACCCGCACCTTCTTCGTGGGCGAGGCGACTTCGCTTCAGCAGGAGCTCTACGAGATCGTGCTGAACGCGCAGTGTGCGGGCGTAGCCGCCGTGGAGGCGGGCATCAGCAGCGCGGAGCTCGACGCCGTCTGTCGCAATGCGATCGCTGAGGCCGGTTATGGCGAATGGTTCAGCCATGGAACGGGTCATGGTGTGGGTTTGCTGATTCACGAAGACCCGTTCATCAATCGAACCGGCGATCTGAAATTGCAGGTTGGAGACGTAGTGACCGTGGAGCCTGGGGTCTATCGTGAAGGATTCGGCGGTATCCGTGTCGAAGACCTCGTGGTCGTGACGGAAAATGGCTGCCGCGTACTGACTGCATCGCAGAAGGATTCACCGTGCCCGCCATCACCACCAACGACCTGAAGAACGGAATCACCCTCCAGCTCGACAACGGGCTGTTCCAGGTGGTCGAGTTCCAACACGTCAAGCCAGGCAAGGGCGGCGCATTCGTGCGCACCAAGTTGCGCAACGTGAAGACCGGCAACGTCTTCGACCGCACGTTCAACGCCGGCGTGCGCGTCGAGCAGGCGCTGCTTGAGAAGAAGGACATGCAGTTCCTGTATCGGGACGGCGACGAGTACGTGTTCATGGACACCGACAACTACGACCAGATCCACGTTGCTCCAGGTGCACTCGGCGACGCGGCCAACTACATGATCGAGCAATCCATCGCGATCATCGCGTTCTATCAAGGTGACATCGTTTCTATCGAGATCCCGGCTTCGGTCGAGTTGGCTGTCACCGATACCGAGCCCGGCATGCAGGGCGATCGCGTTTCCGGCGCCCGCAAGCCGGCGACGCTCGAGACCGGCCTGGTCCTACAGGTGCCGCTGTTCATCAACCCGGGCGACCGAGTCAAGGTCGACACGCGCAGCGGCGACTACATCACCCGAGTCTGAGGTGGCACGACGAAGGCAGCGCCGCGCTGACGACGAACGCACCGACTCTCGCGAGCGGGCGATGATGCTGCTCTACGAGGCCGACTCCAAGGGCATCGCCGCCAGCGAAGTCCTGGCCGCGCAGATCTCGGAGGCCGACGAGTTGACCACGTTGTTGGTCGAAGGCGTCGAGCAGCACCAGAGCCAGCTCGACGAGGCCATCAGCGAGCACTCGCATGGTTGGACGTTGGCGCGCATGCCAACCATCGACCGCACCGTTCTGCGCATTGCCGGCTTCGAGTTGCTGGGTCGCAGCGACGTCCCGGTTGCAGTGGTCCTCAACGAAGCTGTGGAACTGGCCAAGCGCTTCTCGACCGACGATTCGGGGCGCTTCGTCAACGGCGTGCTGTCAGCGCTCGTGCCGGTGCTTCGCCCCAACGTCTGACGGCGGTACGGTCATGTCGTGCCGGGCGCGAACCAACCTGCGATCGAAGTTGCGGTTGGGGATCGACTGGTGCGTGTCTCCAACCCGGACCGCATTTATTTCCCGGAGGTCGGAGCAACCAAGCTCGACCTGGTCAACTACTATCTGAGCGTCGGTGATGGGATTGTCAACGCGCTGCGGGAGCGGCCGTGCATGTTGCACCGCTTCCCGACTGGTGTCACGGGTGAGAAGGTCCACCAGAAGCGGGTTCCCAAGGGAGCGCCCCCGTGGCTGGGTACCGTGCGCCTGTTCTTTCCGCGCTACGGGCAGCACGCGGACGAGTTGTGCGTGACCGAACTGGCCGAAGTGATCTGGGCGGTGCAGATGTCAACGGTCGAGTTTCATCCGTGGAACTCGAGACGGGTAGACACGGAGAAGCCTGATGAGTGGCGGATCGACCTCGACCCGATGCCCGATTGTCCGTTCGCGACGGTCCGTCGGGTGGCCCATGTGGCACACGAGGTGCTCGACGAGCTCGGCGCTGTCGGCTGGCCGAAGACCTCCGGAGGCCGTGGTTTGCACATCTATGTCCGAATCGAACCGTCTCATGGCTTCACCGACGTACGCCGCGCCGCGTTGGCTTTCGCCCGCTATGTCCACCGACGCGCGGCCGGCGATGTCACCACGACGTGGTGGCGCAAGGACCGTGACCCGAACGCGGTGTTCGTCGACTACAACCAGAATGCACGGGACCACACGATGGCTGCGGCCTATTCGGTCCGCGGGTTCCCCGATGCCCGTGTGTCGACGCCGATCCTGTGGGACGAGGTCGACGACGTCAACCCGGCCGATCTCACCGTTGCGACCGTCCCGCAACGCTTCGCCGAGCTCGGCGATCTGCACGGCCACATCGACGACGCCGTGTTCGAGATCGACCAGTTGCTGGCCTGGGCGGAGCGCGACGAGCGTGCCGGGGCCGCCGATCCCGGCACGACGGATTCGCCGGACGAATGAACACCCGACGCTCGACGTGCCAGACTCTCCGGCGTCGTGCTAGCTGATCCCCTCCTCCGCATCGATGGTCTGACCAAGCAATACCCGGGGGTAACGGCTCTCGACGACCTCACCATCGCTTTGCCGCGGGGTCTCGTCGGCCTTGTCGGTGCGAACGGCGCAGGCAAGACGACCATGTTTCGCCTGCTGCTGGGGCTCTCCAAACCGACCGACGGCACCATCGAGGTTTGCGGCATCGATGTCTCCGCCAACCCGATCGAGGTTCGGTCGCGCCTCGGCTACATGCCCGAGCACGACTGCCTGCCTCTTGATCAGACCGCCGCCGATGTCGTCTCGACGTTCGGCGAGCTCAGTGGCTTGCCTGCACGAGCAGCGCGTCAGCGGGCGTCCGACATCCTCGACCTGGTCGGGCTCGACGAAGCGAGGTTTCGGCCGATCAGCGGATTCTCGACCGGGATGCGCCAACGGGCCAAGCTCGCGCAAGCTCTGGTCGGGGACCCCGAACTGGTTCTGCTCGACGAACCGACCGCCGGTCTCGATCCGGTCGGACGCGAAGAGATGCTGGCACTCGTCGCCCGGCTCGGCTCGTTCGGGATCTCTGTGATCATGGCTACCCACCTGCTCGACGATGTGCAGCAGGTCTGCGACCACGTCGTCATGATCGATGCCGGACGTCTCGTGGTCTCGGGCGGCACCGATTCGCTGCTCGAGCGCACCGGGCTGGTGACGGTGGATGTCGGCGACGGTGGGAAGGCGCTGGCCGCAGGTCTCGCCAGAGCCGGCCTGGTGGCGGCTGCCGACGATGGTCTGGTCGAGGTCACCGTTGAGGGCAACGAGCAGATGGATCTGCTGCGAGATGTGATAGCCGACCTCGGGCTCCCGCTCTATCGTCTCTCGACTCGATTGACATCACTCGACGAGGTCTTCCTCCGTCTCGCCGGGAGCAATTCGTGAGCGTGTTGGGTGCAGGCGCCGTCTACGACCGCGGCTATCGACCGTACGAGGGCCCACGTGGCCTTCGCGGTGCTGCGACGTTCGCGCTGTACAAGGCGTCGATACGTCGGGCATTGGGCATTCGGCGGTCGTGGCGCCAGAAGTTCGCCCCGTTCGTGCTGTTGGGCGTCGTCACGATCCCCGCAATCGTCAACGTCGGCATCGGTTACGTGACGCGAGATCGCCTCGAGAACAAGCTGGAGATCATCACCTATCGCGATTACGTGGGCGTGTCTTCGGCGCTCTTGCTGTTCGTCGCTCTCGTCGCCCCCGATGTCATGTGCCCCGACCGCCGGCAGCGGGTGCTTCCGTTGATGTTCGCCCGCCCACTGACAGGTGTCGACTACGTGGTTGCCAAGGTCGGGGCCATCGCCTCGATCCTCTTCGCGTTCTCGTTCCTGCCGCAGGTGGTGTTGTTCGTCGGCAACATGCTGGTCAGTGACAGCGCAGCGGACTACTTCACCGGTCACCTCGAGATCCTGTGGCGAGTCCCGGTCGCAGTATTCCTGCTGGCGCTGTACTACGCGGTGATCGGCGTCGCGATCGCGTCGCTGACCGACCGGCGGATCGTGGCGGGTGCCGCGGTCATCGGCCTGTTCCTGGTCACATCGATCTCGTCGGGCATTCTCGTGGGCGACTTCGAGACCGGACACGGTTCGATCGCTGGTCTCGTCAACGTTCTGGCACTGCCGCTGTACCTGCGCGATCTGGTGTTCCTCGGCCACATCGACCCCGAGTCACCGCTCGCCGGCGTCAGCAACGGCGGATTGTTCAGCGTCGCCACGTACCTCGTCGTGCTGCTGATCGGGATCGGCGTCCTCATCCAGCGCTACCGGTGGGTCGAACGCTGATGTCACCGTTGTCCGATATCGGTGCCGCCGATCCTGATCCCGCGCAGCGCGAAGGCGACCCTGCCTTCGCCGCCGACGCCACCGTCGAGATCTCCGACGTGTCAGTGTGGTTCGGGCCCAAGGTTGCTCTGTCCGAGCTGAGCTGCTCGTTCGGTCCGGGAGTTACCGGCCTGCTTGGGCCGAATGGTGCCGGTAAGACCACGCTGATGCGGGCGATGACCGGCCTCATCGGTGTCAACCAGGGAACCGTGCGAGTGGAGGGGCGCGATCCACGCCGGGACCGCCAGATCCACGGTCGGATGGCGCTGGTACCGGAAGACGAGGCGGTGCCAGGCGGCCTCACCGCCCGTCAACTGGTGTGTTACGCCGCGGACCTGTTCCGCGTCGCCGACCGCGAGGCGCCCGACAAGGCGCTACGGAGCGTTGCCATGCTCGACGACGGAGATCGCCGAGTCGATGGCTTCAGCAAGGGCATGCGCCAACGGACGAAGATAGCTGCAGCACTCGTGACCGACCCGCAGGTGCTGGTGCTCGACGAGCCATTGAACGGTGCCGATCCGGTTCAGCGTTTGCACTTGATCGATCTGTTCAAGCAACTCGGTACGAGCGGCCGAACCGTCATCGTCAGCTCTCACGTGTTGAACGAGGTCGAACGCATGGCAGAACGGATGATCGTGCTCATGCACGGCCGGTTGGCGGCAGCCGGCGGGCGCCATGCGATTCGCGACGCGATGGACGACCGGCCGCGGCACGTGCTGGTCCGCTCCGACAGTGGACGGCGATTGGCGGCGTCGTTGATCGCCTTGGAATCGGTAGCCGGGGTCAGCTTCGATTCCATGCGCGACGGGCTCGTGATCCAGACCGTGCAAGCAAGGGAGCTCGCGCTGGCTCTTCCTCGGTTGGCGCGCGACGCTTCGATCCGGCTGCTCGAGGTGCGTGCGCTCGACGACTCGTTGGAGAGCCTCTTCCGGGAGCTCGTCCGATGACCGAGCCAATGCAGATCACGGCGGCGCCGCGACGCTCTCGATTCGCTGCCATTGTCATCTTCACGTGGCAGTCGTGCATACCACCGAAGCGTTGGTTCGCGATCCTGTTGCCATGTGGCGGCGCCTTTCTCTTCGGATTGCTCGCCCGTGCGGTCCATAACTTCCCGACACGAGAGCGTGCGTTCGCCAACGTCGCCGCAGAGGGAATCTTTTCTCTGGTGATGCCGATTGCAGCGCTCGTCATCGGAGACGCCGTGCTCGGTTCCGAAGTGCGCGCGGGCACGTTCCACTTCACCTGGCTCTCGCCGACGCCGACGTGGCAGATAGTGCTCGGAAGGTGGCTGGGCGGGTCGTTCGTCGCCTTGATAACGATCGCTCCCGCCACCGCACTGGCCGCTGTAATTGCCGGCGCATCCTCGGTGGCGGGTCCCGCCTACATCGCCGCAGCTGTTGGCAGCGTTTCGTACGTCGCGTTGTTCATCGCAATCGGCTGCATCACGCGACGTACCGCGGCGTGGTCGTTGGCGATCGTGTTCCTCGTCGAGCGACTCCTCGGCGCGGCGTTGACCGGAATAGCCCAGCTCTCCCCGACGTGGGAATCGCGGGCAATCTTCGTCGGCTACCTCGATGATGCTCCCACCCGGCTCATTCGCGCCGGCATCCCACAGGGTGGCGCTGCGATCGTTCGGCTGTTGATCGTGACAGTCGTCGCTCTCGTTGTGGCGAACTGGCAAATGTCGCACATGCGCCTCTCGGGCGCGTCCGACTGAGCCGTTTCTAGCCAATGAGTCCTATTGAGTCGGCGCGCTCCGCGGTAGGACTCCCACCCACCTACATCCGACGGGCCGTCTCGAGTTGCTCGACCACATGTTGGCCGGCCGGCGAGTCGATGGTCGAGTTGGCAAGCCCGAGCAGAAAGGTGATCTGCCCGCGATCCAAGTGGGCTGGGGCATCAGGATGCTGCTCCAAGAAGTAGTGATTCGCGGTCCCATGGCTCGGTCATGATCCGGAGGCCTTCATGGCAACGATGACCTGCTCGGCGAAACGGAGCGCCGGCTCGACATGCAGGGGATGACCGAAGTCCATGACGAAGTACGTCACGCCGAGTTCGCGTAAGTGGGTCAACCTTTCGAGCCAACCCTCGGAGGCTGCGTTGGAATCGGGAAGATCGCCGGCCACGGTGACACAGCTCTCGACATCGGCTGGACTACGCCCGGCATCGACTGCCGCTTTGTTGACGATGTCGCGCTTGCGTTTCCAATCGTCGTCATCCCTGTAGGCGCCGTTCCAGATGTCCGCGTGCCGTCCGACGATCGGCAGCCCGATCTTTTCGCCGGAGCTACCGATGCAGATCGGCGGAACAACGTCGGGGCGCGGTGTGGCCGCCGCGTCGTCGATCTTGAAATATGTACCGCTGAACGTCGGGTGCTCCTCGGTCCACATCAGGCGGCAGATCTGCACCACTTCTTCGAGCTGATGCAGTCGGACCGAAGTCGAGGGGAACTGGTAGCCGTATGAGTGATATTCGTCTTCGCGCCAACCGGCGCCGATTCCCAACATGAAGCGCCCGCCGGACAGCATCTGCAACGTCGCGGCCATCTTCGCGGTGAGGGCCGGGTTGCGGTAGCCGTGACCCAGCACGTGGTGGCACAACATGACATCGGGGAACCTGGCGGCCAGCCAGGTGATCGTGGTCCAGCCTTCGAGGAAGCCCTCCTTCTTCGCGCTGTCGAACCCATAGAAGTGATCGGCGATCCACACGGAATCGAAATGTGGCAGCGCCTGAGGGAGGATGTGCTCTTCCTGGTACATCACGATGGGTTGGAAGTTGCTGCCGCCATGGCCTGCAACGGGCGACAACCATCCGAATTTCGTCACTGTCATGTCCCTTCCTATAAGCGGTCAACACTCTTCCACAGCGTTTGGCGCCGACGGACCCGTATGCGGTCCGCACACTCCAATCGCTGCACTCGCCGTGGGCGCCGACTTGCCGTGTCATCTCTGGGTGCTCCACCTATCATCGCGACGTGATCGCCGAGGAAGATGTCGCCTCCACCGCGGAGGAGATCGTCGACCAACCTACTGGTGAAATAACGGTCGGCCGATACGAGCGTTTCGCCGACCGCATCTCCACGATCCACCCGGCCGCGTGGTTCACGGGCGCCGGAGCTCTGCTCTTCGCGTTGATCTTCGGAAGACTCGGCGTGCAGCACCACCGCAACTTCGGCACGTGGTCGTACGACATGGGCATCTACGACCAGGGCTTCTGGCTGGTGTCGCGCGGCGGGCAGAGCTTCATGACCGTGCGCGGCATGGAGTTCTGGGGTCACCACCTCAACCTGATCGTGCTTGCCTACGTGCCGTTCTACTGGCTGGGCGCAGGTCCGTCGTTCCTCTACATCTCGCAGGCGGTCGGCCTGGGCGCCGCTGCCATTCCGATCTACCTGATCGCCCGCGACCGTTTCCTGAAGCCTTGGATGGGTCTGCTGTTCGCGGTCGTCTATCTGATGTACGCACCGATCCAGTGGATCGCCTGGGCCAACTTCCATCCAGAGTCGCTGGTGATCGCACCACTGCTGTTCGCGTGGTGGTACGCAACGCAACGGCGATGGCGGGCGATGTTCATCGCCTTGCTGATCGCTCTTTCGATTCGCGAAGACACCGCGCTGGTGGTGATCATGCTCGGGCTCGTCCTGGTGTTCATGTACCGACCAGGCAAAGGCGAGCACAGCGATCGGATGATGGCGCTGGCGACGATCCTTCTCGGATTCAGCTCGTACCTGGTGGCCACAAGATTGGTGATCCCGCATTTCAACCAGGGCAAGCAGCCCTTCTACATTCAGTCGTTCTACAACAACTACGGCAAGGACATGCCGACGATCATCAAAACGATGCTTCGCCATCCGAATCGTGTGATCGGCGACGCGACGCAACCCGACCGGTTGCGTTTCTATCGCGACCTGACGTTGCCGTTGGGCGGGTTTCCGCTCCTTGCGCCGATGGCACTGCTGATGGCGCTCCCGCAGATGTTGGCCAGCGTGATCGGTCTCAGTCCATATGCCCGCAGCATTCATTACCAATACACGGCGATGATGATCGCTCCGTTGCTCATCGCGGCGATCGAGGGTGGGCGCGTGCTGTGGCGGTTCAAGGTGATGCACGTGCTGCTGCCTATATGGCTGCTCGGCTGTGCCTACATGACGAACGTTGCCTGGTCGCCATCGCCGATCGGCGACTCGTACAACGTGTGGGCCAGGGCGTTGCCGCGTCACGACTCGATGCGCGAGGCACTGAAGTTGGTGCCCGACGACGCATCCGTCACCGCCACCTACGGACTGCTACCTCACCTGTCGCACCGCGAGCAGATCTACGACTGGCCGAACCCCTGGGTGCCGTCGTACTGGGGCAACGACGACGGGTACCGCCTGCCCGATCCGGCGACGATCCAGTACATCGTGCTGGATCTGCAACAGGTCGGCGAGGCACAGAAGGCGTTGGTCGCCGGCTTCATCGCGCCCGACGGGCCATTCCAAGTCCTGTTCAACAAGGACGATGTATTGGTCGGTCGCCGCAAACCCGGCCGCTAGCGCCGCCGGGCGATCGCCAGGAGGTTCTTGCCGAACGGCGGGTTTGGCACCAGTCGCTGCGCGACCTTGCTGACCGGCACCACCACTCCGTCGAACACCCCCGACGACATCGTGCTCAGCGATTGGCGGTTGAGCACTCGGTACATCAACCAATACGGCAGGACTCCGGCCACCTCGAGATAGCGCAGTTCGACGATCTCGAAGCCCGCGCCGGAGATCACTTCGCGCAGACGTGCCTTGTCGTACCGACGATGGTGCCCCGACTTGTAGTCGAGGCTGCCGTACAGCCGCGACATGGCCGGTACGAACACGCCGAGCGAACCGCCCGGAGCGACCAGATCGAAGGCGGTGCGCATTTCGGCGGCGTCGTCGAGGATGTGCTCGAGCACGTTGACGTACACGATCGAGTCGAACTGTCGCGGTCTCGTGCCGGCGAGGTCCTGCGAGGTGAGTTGCAGCGGCGTGACGTTGCGCAAGCGCGTGGTGGCGGCCTGCAGCTCGTCGAAGAGATTTTCTGCAGGCTCGATAGCCGTTATCTGGCTCGCCGGCTTCCGCTCGGCCATCTTGATGGCGATCGTCCCGATTCCGGCGCCGACTTCGAGGACTCGATGACCGAGGTGCGGGGCGAGCTCGTCGGCGATCCACCCGAAGAACCGTCCGGCTTGGGCCAGGTTCTCCAACTCCTCGGCGGCACCGAACTGCGAGTTCGAGGACGCTGCTTGGGCCTGCATGCGCGGCGAACGAGCTGCCCACGTCGCTTGATCGCGCCGAGCTTCCGCGCGCACTTCTGCGACGAGGACTCGTGTCGTGTGCAAGCTGCGCCAGAAAGCGGTTATGTCGGAGAAGGACAGCGAGCGAACGCCGGCATAGCGGGGGCGGAAGGTGATCGGACATTCGGTGATCGAAAAGCCTGCCGCCTGAGCAATGGCGATCGAAGTCGTGAAGTAACCGTACCCATCGGCAGGTACTCGCCGGTCGATCCACAGCCGGGCAACCTCGGGCTGGATGATGCGGAACGAGGTCGTCGCGTCGTGCACACCGTGCAGCCCGATGATCCGGCGGGCGAGCACGTTGGCCGTGCGGCTGACGATCGAACGCAGCGCGGAGGTGCCGGGGGAGGACCCACCGCGAACCCAGCGCGACCCGATGGTCACACCACTGCGACGGGCGACGAAGGTCCGCACGACGTCAGTGATCTGGCGGGCGTCGTGGTGACCGTCGGGATCCAATGTCACGAAGAAGTCCCGATCAGCAGTGTTCAACAGATGCTCGAAACCGGCGAGCTGAGATCCACCGAGGCCGAGGTGCGATCCGGTGAGAACCTCGATCTTGATCCCGAGCCTCGCCGCTTCGTCCGTGGCTATCGCTGCGGTGTTGTCGGGGCTCGAATCGTCGACCAACAGCACCTCGAGCTCGATGCCCGATCGGTTGAGCACCGACGCTGCTTCTTCGATCTCCGCCAGTACCGGGCCCACCGAGGCACCGCTGTTGTACGTGGCCAGCACGATCGTTCCGCGCAGCTCCGGCATTCGCGAAACGTATCACTCGGCAAGGGCCGATCTCTTGCGGGTCGCCTGCTACGCTCGCCCTGCCGTGAAATGGGTCCCGTGAGGCCCATACGGGAGGAGCAATGGTGAACGTTCTCGAGCTGAGCGTCGGTTGGCGCGCCCGACCCCCCAATACTGATCTGTCCATTTGTCATGCACTAAACTGCATGATCATGCATGGAGCTGGCGCATGATCATGGAAGCCGCCCTGGTGCTGGCCGACGGCAGCGTGTTCGAAGGCGAACTGTTCGGTGCCGAACCCCCGAACGGCATCGCTAGTGGTGAAGTGGTCTTCAACACCGTGATGAGCGGGTACCAAGAGGTGATCACCGATCCGTCCTACGCCGGGCAGATCATCACCTTCACGTATCCGCACATCGGCAACTACGGAACCAACGCCACGGATTTCGAATCACAACGGCCGTTCTGCCGCGGCGTGATCGTGCGAGAGATGGCCCGGCGAGACAGCAACCAGCGATCCGAAGGCTCCCTCGATGCGATGCTGCGACAACAAGGCGTCAGTGCCATCGGCGGCATCGATACACGTCGGCTGACTCGGATCCTTCGCGACACCGGCGCAATGGCCGGTGCGTTCGGCACCGCCGACGAGGCGTCACTGCGCAGCGCGGCAGCACGAGAGCCCGGTACCGACGGCATCGACCTCGTCGCCGACGTCAGCTGCGAGTCTCCGTACGTGACCGCCGCGACGGGCGCCGGCGAACGACAAATCGTCGCGTTCGACTTCGGCATCAAACGAACGATGGTCCGACACCTAGCCGGACTTGGCACGGTCGAGGTGGTGCCGGCCGGCACGACGTCGGTAGAGGTGCTCAACCGCAAGCCCGACGGAGTGTTCTTGTCGAACGGGCCCGGCGATCCGGCGATGGTCGGTTACGCCGTGGAGACGATCGCCGAGCTCGTCGGGCAGGTACCAATCTTCGGCATCTGTCTCGGTCACCAACTGCTCAGCAGGGCACTGGGCGGTGAGACGTTCAAGCTGCCGTTCGGCCACCACGGCGGAAACCATCCCGTCCGTCACGAGCTGTCGGGACATGTCGAGATCACCAGCCAGAATCACAACTTCTGCGTCGATCCGGCCAGTCTCGAAGGCAAGGTCGAGGTGACCCACCTCAATCTCAACGACGAGACCAACGAAGGCATGCGAGTGCTTCGGATGCCCGCCTTCAGCGTGCAGTACCACCCGGAGGCAGGACCGGGACCGCATGACTCCCGATATCTCTTCGAGATGTTCGCCGATCTGATGGATGCGGGCGTCTGATGCCGAAGCGAACTGACATCCACTCGATCCTGATCATCGGTTCCGGGCCGATCGTGATCGGCCAGGCCTGCGAGTTCGACTACTCGGGCACGCAGGCCTGTCGTGTGCTACGCGAAGAGGGCTACCGGGTCGTCCTCGTCAACTCCAATCCGGCGACGATCATGACCGACCCCGACTTCGCTGATGCCACCTACATCGAGCCGATCACGCCGGAGGTAGTCGCCAAGATCATCGAGCGCGAGCGGCCCGATGCGGTCCTGCCGACGCTCGGTGGACAGACCGGTCTCAACACGGCCATGGCCCTGTTCGAACGCGGCATCATCGGTGTGCCCGGCACACCGGAGATGATCGGCGCCAACGCCGAGGCCATCTCCACTGCCGAAGATCGCGACAAGTTCAAGCAGGCGATGGTCGAGATCGGCCTTGCCGTGCCCGTCAGCGGCGTAGCTCACAACCTCGAAGAGGCGATGGCGGTCGTGGAGCGGATCGGCCTGCCTATCATCATCCGTCCGGCCTATATCCTCGGCGGGCGGGGAACGGGTATCGCCTCGACGGCGGCAGAGTTCGAGGCGCGCGCAGTCGAA
>JANMRB010000159.1:0-9634 GCA_031370825.1 Ilumatobacteraceae bacterium | reverse complement strand
TGTGCGCCAGCACTTTGTGGCTGTTCTCGAGCTCGACCCTGAACATTGCGTTGGGTAGCGATTCGAGGATCGTGCCTTCGAGCACGATGGCGTCGTCTTTTGGCTTGGGCAGGGTGGGCCTCTTTCGAACGGTGATTGCTGCAGCTCAAGCCTGCTCCGCACGCGCGAAGCCGACCTGGGCCGAAGAGCAATGCTATCGGCCACGGAACTCAACGCCAAGTGGCTCGGTTCGGAAAATCGGCGGCATTGAACAGCCCTGACAGGGAAGAATCATTCCGATGCCCCCCGCAACCTCTCGTTGGCGCGCCCTCGGCGCCCTGCTCCGGCCCGACGCCTCGCGTTGGACCGGTCTCGGCGCGCTCGTGGCGACGGGATCTGCCCTGATCCTGACGGGCCCGCTAATCGTTCGTGGGATAGTCGACAAGGCGACCAACGGCACAACCCCGGGTCAGCTGTCCCGGCTGGCGGTGCTGTTCCTGATCGTGGCCGTTGCCACCCAGCTCATCAACATGGCCGTGGCCTGGATCGCCACCATCACGGCATGGCACACGACGAACGGGATCCGGATCCGGCTGGCACGACATGTGCTCGGCCTCGGTCACGCCTTTCACCGCCAACACACACCGGGCGAGCTGATCCAGCGAGTCGACGGCGACGTGACCTCGGTCTCCGATTTCATGGGCAGGGTCATCCCCCGGGCGGCCGGGGCGCTGTTCACGGTGGTCGGCATGATCGGTGTGCTGATCGTCGTCGACTGGCGCCTGGCGCTCGGCGTCGTGATCTACGTGGCGCTGGCCGTCGCCGTGGTCATCAGCGGGCGGCACCGCGCGGTTGGCGAGTCATCCGACGAGATGGGGTCGTACGCCCGACTGTACGGAGGGATCGAGGAACGGCTCACCGCGGCGGAGGACCTGCGTTCCAACGGTGCGGGTGGCCATGCGATGTGGCGGTTCGTCGAAGACAGCGCCGACGCGCTTGGCAGCGCCGTGCGACGTGAGAAGGCATTCCTGCGAATGTGGTGGTCGGTCGACGGGTCAGTGGCTGCCGGATCGGTCGTATCGCTGATCGCCAGTGCCCTGCTGGTCAGCCGGCACATCATCACCATCGGTGACGCCTTCTTGCTCTTTCAGTACGTCCTGTTGATCTCGCGCCCGCTCGAGGATCTGGTCGATCAGCTGGAGACGGTCCAGAAGGCCAACGGGGCGATGGTGCGAGTCATCGACCTCCTGGCAGTCGAGCCCGACATCCACGACACGGGTGAAACGCTGCCTCCGGCGGGCCCGTTGAGCATCGAGCTCCGCGATGTCGGCTTCGACTACGGGGACGAACAATCGGTCCTACAGTCAGTTGATCTGTCCTTCGCCGCCGGCCGGTCGATCGGGATCGTCGGCCGTACCGGAAGTGGCAAGACGACTCTGTCGCGGCTGGTGCTGCGGTTGGTCGAGGCGACCAGCGGCACCGTGCTGTTGGGCGGGGTCGCGATCGAGGAGATCCCGCTCGACGAGTTGCGTCGACGGGTGGCCCTCATTCCCCAGGAGGTCGAGTTGCTCAGTGGCTCGATCCGCGACAACGTCACCCTGTTCGATGACTTGCCATCGGACGACGACGTTGCTGACGTACTTCGCAGTGCCGGTCTCGGCGCCCTGGCCGACGGCGGCATCCATCGCCAACTCGGTGCGGGCGGCGCAGGGCTCTCGGCAGGCGAGGCGCAGTTGCTGGCGTTGGCTCGTGTTTGGCTGCGCAATCCCGACATCGTCGTGCTGGACGAGGCGACGGCGCGCGTCGACCCGGCGACCGAAGGAAGGCTCGAGGCAGCCGTGGCCCTGCTCACGGAGGGGCGCACGACGTTGATCATCGCCCACCGCCTGTCAACGCTTCGCCACGTCGATGAGATCGTGGTGCTCGATCACGGTCGGGTTGTCGAGCACGGTGAACGCTCCGACCTCGCCGATGATCTCGAAAGTCGCTATCGCCACCTGCTCGATCTGGCCCACGACGACAAGGTGGTGGCGCCGTGAGCGTTTGGCGTCTCGGTTGGCGCGTCTCGCAGCACGAGCCGCGCAGCTTTTGGGCGGGATACCTGCTGTTCGTGCTGTTCTTCACGTTTCCCGTGTTGAGCGGTTGGCTGCTCGGCCGCGGGTTCCAAGCGCTCTCGACCGGTCACAACTCCCGGGTCTACTGGATCGGTGCAGCCCTGGCCCTCTGTGAGATTGCCCGGATGAGCGCGATCCACGCCGGCGCGCTGGCCTGGACGAAGGCGTGGGTGCACATGCAGTCGCTGTTGCGATCGAACTTGCTCAACGCCCAAGTTGCCAGTGGCGGCCCGGAAGCCGGCCAGCCCGTCGGGTCCGCCGGCGAGGCGATCACACACTTCCGTGACGACGTCGAAGACGTGACGATGTTCATCGACGGGTTCGTCGACATCTCGGCCGGCGTGGTCTTCACCGTCCTGGCCGGCTTGGTGCTCGGAAGCGTCGACGGTCGAGCGGCGCTCGTGCTGTTGATCCCACTGATCGGCGTTGCCATGGCGACGCGCACGCTCGATGGGCGCATCAAGCGCTACCGAGCGGCAGACCGCATCGCCGCATCCGCAGTCAGTGGTCTCCTCGGCGATGTGATGGCCGCAGCAACCACGGTGAAGGTCAACAACGCCATCGAGCCGACGATCGCTCACCTACGGAAGTTGGTCGACGAACGGCGCCGAACTGCCGTGCGCGACCGCGTTCTCGACGAAAGCGTCTGGGCCTTCAGCCAGGGCGCCGCGGACGTCGGACTCGGACTGGTGCTGCTCACCGCTGCGGGCGCGATGGCGTCCGGGAAGTTCAGCGTCGGCGAGTTGGCGATCTTCTCGGCATACCTCGGATGGCTGAGCTTCCTGCCACGCATGGTGGGACGAATGCTGGCTCGTCGCAAGCAGGTCGCGGTTGCGTTCGATCGAATGAAGATGCTCGTCGCCGACACCGAGGTCGGCAACACGGTCACGGATCGCGATCTTCCGATCGGTCTGCGCCAGCAACGTGATCGTCCCCTGACCTCACGTCCGCAGCGAGTCGCACTCGACACGTTGGAGGTGCGCCACCTCAGCGCCCACTACCCCACTGGAGCCGGCGTCGATGACATCAACTTCACGCTGACCCGCGGCAGTTTCGTCGTCTTGACAGGTCCGATCGGCTCGGGCAAGAGCACGCTGTTACGGGCATTGCTCGGTCTCGCTCATCAAGCCGACGTCGCCGGCGACGTCGTATGGAATGGCCAACACCTCACGGACCGCGCCGCGTTCCTGATCCCGCCCAATGCTGCGTTCCTGCCTCAGGTTCCACAACTCATCTCCGACTCTGTGGCCGACAACGTCGCTCTCGGGATCGTCGACGAAGAGCGGCTGATCATGGCGCTCGAATTGGCGGCGGTGCTCGATGACATCGACGAGATGCCCGACGGTGCGCAGACTTTGATCGGTCCTCGTGGACTGCGCCTGTCGGGAGGCCAGCGCCAGCGAGTCGCAACGGCGAGGGCACTGGTGCACTCGCCCGAGCTCGTCGTGCTCGACGATCTGTCGAGCGCGCTGGACATCGAGACCGAGCTCGAGCTCTGGTCCAATCTGTCAATGGCCGGAATCACCGTGCTCGCCGTGTCGCACAGAGCCGTGGCCTTCGACCGCGCTGACCAGGTTCTGCGGCTCGACCGGGGTCGTCTCGTCTAGCTCACGACAGCCACTTGCGCAGCTTCGGCCGCGAGGTCTTCTTCCAGACCCGGGCAAACTTCAGGCGCAAGCGGGCGCGATCTGCACGCTCCAGAGCGATGAGCTGACCAGCGACAACGCGAGTGGACGGCACCGCCTTCGCCGCGCCACGCAACCACGCCTCGGCAACCGTGGTGTCCTGGAAGTCGCCGAGCACGGTCTGGACGTCGGCGATGGCGTCCGCCAACCGGGTGCCGTCACGCCCATACAGCGGTGCGACTGCCTCCGCCGCGTAGCGAGCACGCTTCGACTTGATGCGAATCGCGTGCAACGCGGTCGGTGGAGAGTCGGGCTGGACAGCCTTGATGGCTCGGCTCATGCGCTTCCATGGCCGCCGAACGAGTTCGACGAAGACCTTCCGACCACGCTGATCGGCGACACCTGGCCGGTCCGCAGCGAACCGTGGATCACGGGACGAGTCGACCAGGTCCTCGAGCAATGCAACGTAGCGATCACTGGACAGAGCCGCGATCACGTGCGCCCGTGCTTCTGCCGTCGTGTCGGCGACACGCTGCAGAAGCCGGTCAGCAGACCTGGCATCCTCGGACGGCAGCCTCTTGATCTGCGAGCGAAGCCGCTCGGCAAGCACGTCGGCATCGCGCGCCAGCGCGACTTCGGTGCCCAACCACTTCAACTCATCGCGCAGATATGCGGTCCAGTTCCGGTCGAGCAGTGGCGCAAAACTTCGCAGATCCGACCGAAGTCGTCGCGCTCCGACCCGAAACTGGTGCAGCTCTTCGGCGTCAAGGGTCAACCAGACATTGGCATGGTGGTTGATGAGCTGAGTCACGGACCGGCTGAACACGTGGCGTACTACATCTCTGACCGTCGCGTTCTTACCAATTGGAAGGACCTCGACATCAGGCGAATCAAGTGCACGCGGCCCGAGAGCGCGGATCGCTTTGGGGATCGCGTCCTCGGTGTCGCGGCACCCGGCAGCGCGAAAGCGCGCCAGCACCCGCTCGACGAAGTTGCGATCCACGTCGTCCGAGGAGAACTCCAGCTCGATCTCGCGGAAGTCGCCGCTTCGGTCGGTTCCGCCCTCGACGGTGACGACATCGTCACACACTTTGATCTGCGGTCGGCCGTCGAACTCGAGGACGAACTCCGAACGTCGCGTGTGCAACCGCACCACCGGGCCCAGGTTCTGTGAACGGACGTGGGCTCGCGCTGCTTGGCGAATCGATGTCGGCACCGCTCCCAGCGGCTCGTCAAGGGTGAACTCATGACGTGCCAGTTCTTCCCCCTGAGCGTCGGCCGGGAGCTTCAACGTCCAGATCGGCTCGGGTTCGCCGGTCCTGGCCCGCAACGTGATCCCGGATCGAGCCATCGAGAGCGTCGGCGTGTCGTAATAGATGGCGTCGAGCTGCCGTTCAGACCGGGAGCTGATGGTGACACCATCCAACTCGTCGGCCAGGTCGGGCATGGTCATGCCGAGCTCCGCAGCAAGTTTGATCTCACGCTCGATCATCGGGCATTTTCCCAGATTTGAACCTCGATGAAATCACGTGGCCACGATGGATGGGGAAGGCAGGTGAACGGCGTGTCGCCGTGCCCGGATAACATCGACCCCCGAACGTGAAATCGGTTCTGTGAGGCCGATACGTGGAAGGAAGTCATGCCTCCATTGACGGGGTCTCGAGAGGTCCTCAGCGCCGACGACGTGCGCCGGGCGCTCACCCGCATCGCCCACGAGATCGTCGAGCGAAACCATGGCACCGAGGGCGTCGTGCTGGTCGGCCTGCAACGCGGCGGTGTCTGGATCGCCGACGAGTTGGCCGCCATCCTCGCGGGCATCGAACAGCGAGTTCCTCGCGGTTCGCTCGACGTCAGCTTCCATCGCGACGATGTGGGCCTCCGCCCGATCGTGCCAGGCCACGTGACGTCGATACCCGTGTCGCTGGATGGCAAGACGGTGGTCCTGGTCGACGATGTGCTGTTCACCGGCCGCACGGTTCGCGCTGCGCTCGAAGCGCTGAACGATTACGGGCGACCGCGCGCCGTGCAGTTGGCCGTCATCGTCGATCGCGGTCATCGTGAGCTGCCCATCCGACCGGACTACGTCGGCAAGAACCTGCCCACGTCGGGCGACGAAGATGTTCAGGTCACCGCGGCCGGCGTGGTGATTGCGTGAAGCACCTGCTCTCGATCGCCGACCTCAGCGCCGCCGACATCCATGGCCTGATGGAGCTCACCGATCACATGGTCGAGATCTCGCAGCGCCCGATCCCCAAGGTCCCTGCATTGCGCGGCAAGAACGTTGTCAGCCTGTTCTTCGAGGATTCGACACGTACCCGCACCAGCTTCGACACGGCTGCCAAGCGCCTCAGCGCCGACACGATGAACTTCGCCGTGTCATCCAGCAGCGTCAACAAGGGCGAGAGCCTGCGCGACACGATCGAGACCATCGCCGCCATGGGGGTCGACGCCTTCGTCGTGCGCCACAAATCCAGTGGCGCGCCGCAGATGATCACGCGATGGACGAATGCCAGCATCGTGAATGCAGGCGACGGATGGCATCAGCACCCGACCCAGGCTCTCCTTGATTGCTACACCATCCGCACCAACCTCAACCGTCGCGATGGTTTCGAAGGGCTGCGCATCGCGATCGTCGGCGACATCAAGCACAGCCGCGTCGCCCGCAGCAACACGCAGGCGTTCACGGCGCTCGGCGCTCACGTCACGCTCGTGGCGCCGCCGACGCTGCTGCCACCGTCACTCGACGAGTGGCCGGTTGCTATCTCCCATGACCTCGATTCCGTTCTTGCCGACCTCGATGTTCTCTACCTGTTGCGGGTGCAACGGGAGCGGATGGATGACGCACTGCTGCCGAGTCTTCGCGAGTACTCATCGATGTACGGACTCACTTCCCAACGTGCCGCCCGCCTGTCACCACAATCCCTGGTGATGCATCCCGGTCCGATGAATCGCGGTGTCGAGATGGTGGTCGACCCGGCCGAGCTGCCCGGGTCCGTGATCCTGGATCAGGTCACCAACGGCGTCGCCGTGCGCATGGCCGTCCTGTTTCAACTGCTCGGATCCGGCAATGACCTGAGAGGGGATGCGTCGTGAGCCGCATTCTCATTCGCGGCGGCACCGTGCTCGATGCAACAGGCGAGCGCCGCGCCGATGTGGTGATCGACAATGGCCGAGTCGTCGAAGTCGGCCCCTCACTGGTCGCCTCCGACAATGACCAGACCCTCGATGCCGGCGGTTGCACTGTCTCTCCCGGCTTCGTCGACCTTCACGTTCACTTACGTGAGCCCGGTCGAGAAGAAGCCGAGACGATAGAGACCGGCAGCCGCGCAGCAGCCCTCGGCGGGTTCACTGCGATCGTCGCAATGCCCAACACCGAACCGGCCCAGGACTCGCTCGCGGTCATCGAGTTCGTCCGCTCCCAGGCACGTCGCGCTGCGCTGTGCGACGTGCACCCGGCTGGTTGCATCACCATGAACCGAGACGGGCAGGCGCTGGCCCCATTCGGTGAACTGGCCGCGGCGGGGGTGCGTCTCTTCACCGACGACGGCAACGGAGTTCAAGATCCGCAGCTCATGCGCCACGCGCTGGAGTACGCGCGGGTGCTCGAGATCACCTTGGCGCAGCACTGTGAGGTTGCCTCGCTGACCAAGGGCGCGGTCATGCACGAGGGATCATGCTGCAGCCATCTCGGTCTTGCGGGTTGGCCCTCCATCGCCGAGGAGTTGATGGTCCACCGCGACATCGAGTTGTGCCGTCTCACCGGGGCGCGCATCCACCTGCTGCACCTCTCGACCGCCCGCAGCGTGGAGCTGGTTCGCGCAGCAAAGGCCGACGGTCTTCTTGTGACGGCCGAAGCCGCGCCTCACCACTTCACGCTCACCCACGACCTGCTGGCCGGTTACGACGCCGCGTACAAGGTCAACCCGCCGCTGCGCACCGCCGCCGACCTCGTCGCGATCAAAGCCGGTCTCGCCGACGGGACGATCGACGCCATCGCCACCGATCACGCGCCGCATCCACCAGAGGCGAAGGAAGCACCGCTCGACCAGGCACCACCCGGCATGCTCGGGTTGGAGACCGCCCTCGCTCTGGCCATCACCGAGCTCGACATGCCGCTGGCCGACATCATTGCGGCGATGAGTTGGAAGCCGGCGACCATTGCCGGGATCGGTAACCGGCACGGGCGACCGGTCGCCGTCGGCGAGCCCGCCAATCTCGTCGTGTTCGACCCTGGCGAGGAGTGGACCGTCGTGCCCGCCAAGCTGGCCAGCAAGAGCCGCAACACGCCGTACGCCGGACGTACCGTTCGCGGCAGAGCTCGACACACGATTCTCGACGGCGTCCCCGTCGTGATCGACGCCATCGCCCAACACTGAGGCGGGTCATGGGTGAGACGGCACGCCGGAGGCGTACCGGCTCACGCGGGTGAGGATCTCCGGGCCACGGTCGGTGACCAGGACGGTGTGTTCGGTGTGAGCGGCCAACGAGCCGTCGGCCGTGACGACCGTCCAGTCGTCGTCGAGCACCATCACATAGTCGTGACCACCGGCGATCAGCATCGGCTCGATCGCCAGCACCACGCCGGTCTCCAACCGTGGGCCTTTGCCGCGGCGACCACGGTTCTCGACATCGGGATCTTCGTGCATCGCTCGACCGATCCCATGGCCGCAGTAGTCGCGGGGACTGCCGTAACCGGCGGCGGCGACGACGGCCTCGACCGCCGCACCGATGTCGCCGAGGTGCCCACCGGGCTGCATCGCTGCCACGGCGGCGGCCAGGGCGCGGTCCGCAGCGTCGATCAGGCCTTGCGCGTCGGTGTGGATGGTGCCGATGCCCATCGTGAACGCTGCGTCGCCGTGCCAACCGTCGACGATGGCACCGCAGTCGATCGACAGGATGTCGCCTTCACGCAACTCGCGTTCGTTGGGGATCCCGTGCACGATCTCGTCATTGACCGACGCGCAGATCACAGCCGGGAAGCCGTGGTAGCCGAGGAAGTTCGAGGTTGCACCGCGAGTCGCCAACACGTCGCGGGCCACGCGATCAAGCCGCAGCGTGGTGACGCCCGGAGCTGCCGCAGCGCGAATTGCGTCATGCATCTCTGCCACGACGCGTCCGGCAGCACGCATGTGCCGCAACTCCTCGGCGGACCGGCGCACCAATCTCCTCACAGCGATGCCTCAGCGAGTGGCGTCGACAGCTGCTGCGAGCAGCCGGAAGACGGACTCTGGCGTGCCGACCCCATCGATCACGGCGAGCCTGCTCTCGTTTTGGTAGTACTCGATCAGCGGAGCCGTCTGCTCTTCGTACAGATCGAGCCGGTGCTCGATGGCCTCAGGCGTGTCATCGTCGCGATGCATGACGTCGCCACCGCAGACCTCGCAGATCCACGGCAGCTTCTCGTATCCACTGGCTACGTAGTTCGTACCGCAGTCGCGGCAGACACGCCGGGCACTCAGTCGAGCCAGCACCAGTTCCCTCGGCACGTCGAGATCGAGGACCAGGTCGATGGGCTGCTCCTTCGTCACCTCGTCGAGGGCCTGCGCTTGGAAGACCGTTCGCGGAAAGCCGTCGAGGATGTAACCGCGACCCTTGGCGTCGTGGTGACTCAGCCGCTCATTGACGATGCCGATCATGATGTCGTCGCCGACCAGACCGCCGTCGTCCATGATCTTCTTGGCCATCCGACCGAGGTCGGTACCTTCGCGTACTGCCGCCCGCAACATGTCGCCCGTCGAGATGTGCGGGACCACGAAGTGGCGCGACAGACGCACGCATTGAGTCCCCTTACCCGCACCTTGCCGGCCGAGCAGAATGAGCCGCGCGCCGGGGATCATGCCGCTGTCGACCCGCCTTTCGAAAGACGGGACAGCCTCACTTCAGGAAGCCCTCGTAGTTGCGCAGCATCAATTGGCT
>JANMRB010000155.1:0-18467 GCA_031370825.1 Ilumatobacteraceae bacterium | reverse complement strand
GAACAGGCTTTGGTCGACATGGCCCTGGCCGGCACCACCAATCATGTTGAGCGAATTGTCAGTGCCTACCGCCGAGCGGAACCGATCGCTGTCGAGCGCGAACAGATACAGCACGCTCGGCGGGGCCTGTTCCATCAGATCGAAGACGACGGCTCGGTGCTGATCACTGTCCGCCTTCCAGCCGAGGCCGGCGCCACGGTGCTGTCGGCGATCGAACTGTTCGTCGCACCATCAGTCGTGGAGCCCGACGGCACCCGCGATCCGGTGTCGGCGCGTCGTGCCGACGCCTTGGTCGATCTGGCCATCGCCGGCAACACCGCATCCGCCCAGAACAGCGCGACGCCGCGCTATCTCGTTCGCTTGCGCGTCGACGAGACAGCCCTTGCCGGTGGGGAGGGCTGCTGCGAGATCGATGGTCACGGTGACAGCATCGACCAGCCAATCGGAGTCTCCGTCGAGACAGCGCTGCGGTTGAGTTGTGACGCCGACATCGACGTCGCCGTAATTGACGACGAAGGCAACATCAAGCATCGTGGTCGTCGCAGTCGCTTGGTGCGCGGCAGGCTGCGTCGCGAGGTCGAAGCACGCGACCAGCACCGCTGCCAAATCCCCGGCTGCACCCGCCGCGGCTACCTCGAGGTCCACCACATCCGCCACCGAGCCCATGGAGGTCAAAGCACGCTTGCCAACCTCACCCTGCTGTGCCGCTTCCATCACCACCGCCTCCACGAAGGCGGGTGGACCGCGGTACGTACACCCGACGGGCTCGAGTTGCACGACGCCCGCGGCCGTCGCATCTGCGCCCGACAACCCTTGACCACCGGCGACCCGTCCGTCGTCGCTGCTCATCAACGCCAAGCCGCCGATGTCCGCAGCCGATGGGAAGGAGAACGCCTCGACCTCGGCATGGCACTCGACGCACTCTTCACCCGTACCCACCCACACTCCCCAGGGAGTGTGCGATTGTGAATCAAACAGCGCCGAACTGCCGCAATGCGTGTGTTCTGGCCTGGAAATCGTCCTTCCGTCTGCGCTCCCGTGCGAGCATCTGACCACGTGGTCGAATACGGCGAGTTAGCGAGCGTCGTGCTTTACCGCGACCTCCGCGGTGACCGTTGGCGGTACGCGATCTACGACAGCGTTGGCGTTTGGGACGGATGGTTGCCCGACCTCGCGGCCAGCACACCTTTTGACGACGCGGTGGAGTTCTCGCAAAATTTCTGATGGAGACTTGGGAGCAATCGCTGGGTTGGCCTTGGGTGGAGGAGATGCCCGACTGGTGGTGTCAGCTGGTCCTGCGCCGGTGTGAACACACTGCCCAGAACTGCCAGTGAGAAGTTGGTCAAGAGCCAAGCACGCCTAGAGTCAGAACGTGGGATCGATTCCCGTCGAACTTCGCCCTGCGGTGGCTGGCCGCCGATGGTCCGACACGGCCCGACAACGGGGCACCCGCCTGCGGGCGACACAACCGCTGGAAACAACGTGGCTTTTGAACCGTGCGCGACCCTGACGGACACTGGCACACCTACCGCCCCGACGGCAGCGAAATCGGCTACACCAGCGACGCAATCACATCGCCCAGTTGACGCAGCGAGCGCACCTCGAACGCGCCACGGCAATAGGCTCGGTAGTCGTCCATCGCCGAATCGGTGGCGCCCCACTCCGCTTCGGCCTCGGGATTCAACCAGAAAACCCGCCGAGCCTGATCAGCAATAGCACGTAGCGCCTCGGCGCCATCGGGGCGATAGTTGGTGCGGGCGTCACCGCAGATGATCACGGTCGATCGTGATGAGACTGCGTCGGCGAGGTGGTGCTCGACGAACCGTGTGAATGCTCGGCCGTAGTCGCTGTGTCCGTCGTCGCCCAGCACGCCGCGACGTTCGACGAATCGGTTGACGTGAATCTCGTGCTGTGCCGTCTCGAACAGATCGGTCACCTCGGCGATGCCGTCCACGAAAGCGAAGCTGCGCACTCGGCGCAGTTCGTCGTGCAGCGCGTGAACGAGGGTGAACGTGAACTGGGCGAACTCGGCAACCGATCCGCTGACATCGCAGAGCAGCACCAGCTCGGGCCGGTGCGGGTGGCGCCGTCTCATCACGACGTCCAGCGGCACCCCGCCGGCTTGTAATGACCGTCGTACAGTGCGGCGCGCATCGAGACGTCCGGTGCTGCGAAGACGCCTATGACTGCTGATCCGCGCCGCGAGTTGTCTCGCGAGTGGTTGCACGACTCGACGAAGCTCATTCAGTTCCAACGCAGAAAGCTGCAGCATGTCGCGGTCGGCCAGTGCCGCGCCGATCTCCACATCAGGGTGATCGAATCCACCCGCCGTCATCCGTGCAGCGATCTCGGCGGCGAGTCGCCGCCGAAACTGTTCGAGCATCTCGGTGAACTCGTTGCGAGCGAGCATCAACTCGAGCTCCGTCAACTCACCTTCGCGGCGCAACTGTTGCATCGCAGCGCTGAGCATGCGCGACAGATCGATCGCCCGCATGACCTTGTGCAGGTAGTAGCGCTCGCTTCGTTCTGCGTCGTCGTCGAAGCCGGCCAGTGCCTCGACAGCCTGCTGTGCGAGCAACGCGATTTGGGCATCGTCGCCCTGCTGCATCGCGTGCAGCAACGCGCTGGAGAGCTGGCCCGCAGTCGCCGGAGCACGGTCGCCCTCATGGGGTCCGGTCGTTTCGCTCGTCGAGTCGCCGTGGCCACCGCCGATGAAGATGGCTCGAAAGGCGCGATCGAACTCGCCGGTCGGATCGGAGCTCTTGACGAGCGTGGCCCGCAACCCGGCCTTCACCGACTCTGGTTCTTCGAGTGGCAGGTGGGTGAGTGCAGTGAATGCATCGATGACCGCTCCCGTAGTCACCTCGATGCCCCGGCGGCGAAGCCGGTCGACCAACGCTGTGACACGGTCGACCAAGGGATGTGCCGGCTCGCTCACCGCTTCGCCAACTGCCTTTCGATGCTGCGTGCTGTATCGAGCAGGTCGGGCAGGATGACACCGCGCAGCTCCTTCAGTGTCACCCGCGCGGCGTGCGTACCCACGTTGACCGCGGCAAGCGTTCGACCGCGGCGATCTCGCAGGGGCGCGGCAACCGACCTGATGCCGTCCTCCAGCTCCTGATCGACCAATGCGTAGCCCTGACTGCGCACCGCTTGGACCTCGGAGCGCAGCTCATCGATGTCGGTGATCGAGTGTGTCGTCAGGCGAGTGATCACCAAGCCGTCGAGGAACACTTCGAGTTGTGGGTCGGTGAGACCGGCCAGCAGCACTCGGCCCATCGACGTCCACGGAGCGGGCAGCCGCGAGCCGATCGCCAACGAGATGCCCATGATCCGTTGCGTGTTGACACGGGCGACGTAGACGATCTGAGCGCCGTCGAGCACAGAGGCCGACACGCTCTCGTGAACGCGATCCGAAAGTGCTTCCATGAAGGGTTGAGCGATGTCGGGCAGTTGCAGCGACGACACGTAGGCGAAGCCGAGGTCGAGGACGCGCGGAGTGAGCTCGAACGTACGGCCATCGGCGCAGACGAACCCGAGAGCGACAAGGGTGTGCAGGAGTCGGCGAGCCGTTGCCCGTGTCAATCCCGTGGCTCGCGACATGTCGGCCAGCGTCATCGCCGGCCGCTCGGCGTTGAACGCCTGCAGCACGGTAAGGCCGCGGCCCAACGACTGCACGTAGTCTCGTTCCTGGCTGTCACGCGATGGCCTGCTTGACACTTGGGCACACCTCCGGCGACAATGTTCACATATCGCACGAGTGTGCGCAATGCGAACATTTAGGGGAGGGGGTTGCGTGACCGAGTACGTCACCAAGTTCGGGTCGCTCGCCGACTACGACAAAGGAAACATCGAGCTCATCAACGACCAGGCCAAGAACTACGCGTTCTCCAACATCTTCGAGGTGGCCAACTCCTCGAAACCGTGGGAGAAGGTGGCGGTCGGCAAGAACATGCAGTACGTGCTCGAGGCCATTCGGGCCGAGGGCACCAGCGAGTGGCGTACATGCGCCCACGACGAGTTCCCGCTGTGCATGGACGGTGAAGTCGCGATCGAGCTCGTCAAGCTCGACGAGCCGGCGGTGCCCGCCGACAAAGAGGGATCGGTTCGGATCGACGGTGACCCGGCCGGCAAGAAGATGGGACGGATCGTGCTGCGCAAAGGGCACCAGGCGCTGCTGCCCGCCAACTCCGCCTACCGCATGAGTGCCTCGGCGCCCAGCGTCATCCTGTTGCAAACCATTCTCGGCGACGACACCATCGAGCGCTGGGCCGAAATCTGTTTGAGCTGACCAAATCTGTTGGAGATGAAAAGGGAAACACTGACATGACACTGACCGACGTTCAATCCACCGAGCCGAACGCGCAGGGTTACCGCGAGTTCAGCCTCGGCGCATTCCACTTCTCCCGCGACGAGTACTTCGTGCATATCACGTGGCCCACTGGCAAGCACGTGCTCAGCGCAGATGTGTTCCTTCGCGCCCTGCAGCGCGACGTTGCGTGGGACTTCTTCTACGGCACCGTCAACTTCGACAGCGTGTTCGGAACCGTCAACCACTACGGCACGGTCGACATGTTCGCCGGCCGTTTCAACGATGCCTATCGCAAGGCCGAGCTCGACCACACCGAGAACTTCGAGACAGGACTGATCCGCGAGACGTTCAAGGCGATGCTCGACGATTGGACCAACGCCTCGTTCGACCCGTTCGCCAGCCCCGCCGAGACTGACAAGCCGTTCGGCGTGAAGGACGGCAGCAACACCGAGGCGATCACCCGCCGCAGGGTCGCCGCAGCACGCATGGTCGGCGTGCCGGGTGACGAGAAGATCCGTACCGACGAGACGCACCCGGTCAACAGGATGTTCGCAGACGTTCCCCAGGACCAGCCCGAGGTCTACCCGGAGCCTGGCTTCGAGAACGAGGTTGCCGCTTTCAACCTGTACTCCTACATCAGCCGCAGCGATGTCACGTGGAATCCCAGTGTGGTCAGCGTGTGCAAGGCCAGCTTGTACTGCCCGACCAGCGAGGAGTACATGCTGCCGGTGTTCCACGGCAACGACAGGGTCGAGTGGTTCGTGCAACTCAGCGACGAGATCGTGTGGGACGTCCAGGACCGTGACTCGGGCGCCCCACGCAGCAAGGTGACCATGAAGGCGGGGGACGTGGCAGCGATGCCGGGCGATATCCGCCACCAGGGCTACAGCCCGAAGCGTTCGATGTTGCTGGTGTGGGAGAACGCCTCGCCCGAGTTGCCGGAGATGATCCGCACCGGTAAGGCAAGCGTGTATCCCGTCGAGTTTTGATGCCGCTCTGGTATCCGCGATGATCACGTCGTTGCGCGCAGCCGTCTACGAGTTCGTGCACGATGGCGACACGTTGGCCCTGGAGGGGTTCACCCATCTGATCCCGCACGCGGCTGGGCACGAGATCATCCGTCAGGGTCGCCGGGATCTCCACGTGGTGAGGATGACGCCCGACGTTGTCTACGACCAGTTGATCGGCGCGGGATGCGTTACCAAGCTGACCTTCTCGTGGGGTGGCAACCCCGGTGTCGGTTCGCTCCAACGATTTCGCGATGCCGTCGAGAACCAATGGCCGCACACTCTCGAGATCGAGGAGCACAGTCACGCCGGCATGGCCACCGGCTACGCGGCGGGCGCTGCGGGATTGCCGTTCGGGATCCTGCGCGGCTACATCGGCACCGACCTGCCGAAGCACACCAGCACGATCAAGACCGTTGAATGCCCGTTCACCGGCGAGGTCCTGGCGGCGGTCCCGGCAATCACTCCCGATGTCGGGATCATCCATGGCCAGCGTGCCGACAGGTCCGGCAACGTACAGATCTGGGGTCTGCTCGGCGTGCAGAAAGAGGCGGTGCTGGCCTCGGCGCGCTCGATCGTGACGGTGGAAGAGATCGTCGACGAGTTGCCTGAAATACCCGGCGCGATCGTGCTGCCGTCGTGGGCCGTCGGTGCGGTGTGTCATGTGCCCGGCGGTGCACATCCCAGCTTCGCTATGGGGTTCTCGGTGCGCGACAATGCGTTCTACAAAGCGTGGGACGCGATCTCGAAGGATCGTGATGCATTCACGGCGTGGATCGACAAGCACATCCTCGGCACCGCCGATTTCTCCGAGTATTGCGAGAGCGTGGGCATCGATGTCTGAGTACACCGCCGATGAGCTGATGATCGTCAACGCAGCGCGCCAGCTCGGCGCCCTTGCTGCAGCTGCCAAACGTCAATGCTTCGTCGGTATCGGCTTGCCATCGACTGCTGCCAACCTCGCCCGCCGCCTGTACCCCATCGAGCCAGTGCTGATCTACGAGTCGGGGTGCATCGGCTCGAAGCCGACGCGCCTGCCCTTGTCGATCGGCGATGGCGAGCTTGCCGAAACGAGCGATGCGGTCGTCAGCGTGCCCGAGATCTTCGCCTACTGGTTGCAGGCAGGCCGCATCGACGTCGGCTTCCTTAGCGGTGCCCAGATCGACAAGTACGCCAACATCAATTCGACCGTCATCGGGTCGTATGAATCGCCGAAGACCCGTCTTCCCGGGGCAGGCGGTGCGCCCGAGATCGCGGCTTCTGCCGGCGCGGTGATGGTGATCATGCGCCAGTCGGCGCGCGCCTTCGTCGAGCGGTGCGACTTCCGCACGTCGATCGGCTTCGGGGATGGGAAGGGGGACCGCGAGCGGTTCGGGTTGCGTGGCGGCGGTCCGCGGTGGGTCATCACCGACCTTGCGGTGATGGAACCCGATCCCGATACGTGCGAGCTCGTCGTCGTGGCACTCCACCCCGGCGTCAACCGCGACCAGGTTGCTGCCGCAACCGGCTGGGCCGTTCGTTTCGTCGATGACCTCGCGACCACGAACGAACCGACCGCAGTGGAGCTCGACACGCTGCGCGCTTTGCAGGCGGCGTGAAACCCTTCACGTACGACCAGTTGCCGGCACGCATCGTGTTCGGCGCCGGACGGCTTGCCGAGGTCGGCGCGGAGGTCGAGCGCCTCGGCGGGCGACGAGTGATGTTGATATCCGACTGGGCCACGACGGCAGCGGCCAGCACGGTCACCGGGCAGCTCGGGTCACGCCTGGCGCTTGCGTGGGACGAGGTCGCCCAGCATGTTCCAGCGGAGCTTGCCGAGCGGGCCCGTTCAGCGGCAACCGCCGAGTCGATCGACTGTGTCGTGTGCATCGGCGGTGGTTCGTCGACCGGTCTGGCCAAGGCCCTGGCGCTGAGTCACGCCGTGCCAATCGTCGCCGTGCCCACGACCTATGCGGGGAGCGAGCAAACCTCCATCTACGGAATCACCGGTGGGCGCCGCAAGGAGACCGGAAAGAACGCGATAGTGCAACCAAAGACCGTTGTCTACGACGCCGAGCTCACCGTCGGTCTACCCCCGCACGTGACCGGTCCTTCGGCCTTCAATGCCTTGGCCCATTCCGTCGAGGCGCTGTACGCGCCGGGCTGCAATCCAATCACGTCGGCTTTGGCGCTCGAGGGTGTGCGCGCCATCCACGACTCGCTGCCGACCGTGATGACGTCGCCGGGGGACATCGAGGCCCGCGGCACGCTGCTCTATGGCGCGTACCTTTCCGGTGTCGCGCTTGGCTCCACGTCGACCGGTCTGCATCACAAGTTGTGCCACGTGTTGGGCGGTCGGTTCAACCTCGTGCATGCCGATGCACACTCGGTGATCCTGCCGCATGCGATCGCCTTCAACGCCCCGGCGTTGCCGGACGAGATGATTCGATTGGCCGCCGCGCTTGGGGTGCCCGGCGGCAACCCGGCGTCGGCGCTGTGGGATTTGGCGGTGGCCAGCAACGTGCCGACGCGACTCGCCGATCTCAGTGGCGACGACGGGCCGCTGAAACGTGAAGATCTGCCGGGCGCTGCACATGCCGCCGCTGAAGAGATCACAGTCAACCCGCGGCCTGTCACCGAGGCCGACCTGCTCGCCTTGCTTGAACGGGCCTACGAAGGATCACGACCATGAGCACCGAGGCATTCATCGTCGATGCAGTGCGCACGCCTCTCGGTCGGATTGGTGGGGCATTGGCGGGTGTCCGTCCCGATGATCTGTTGGCCGGTGCGGTGCGTGCCATCGTCGATCGATCGCCGTCGCTCGATCCGGCATCGATCGACGAGGTCTATGCCGGCGACGCCAACGGTGCCGGCGAAGACAACCGAAACGTCGGACGCATGGCGTTGTTGCTGGCGGGACTGCCGACGACCATCCCCGCAGCGACCGTCAATCGACTGTGCGGTAGCGGAATCGAGGCGATCTTCGGCGCGTCGCGAATGGTCGCGGTCGGCGACGCGGACATCACCATTGCTTGCGGTGTGGAGAGCATGACACGTGCGCCGTGGGTGGTCCTCAAGCCGTCGAAGGCTTACCCGACAACGCACGAGCAGATGTGGAACTCGGCGCTGGGTTGGCGAATGATGAACACGAAGATGCCGGGCGAATGGACCATCTCCCTCGGGGAGGGCGCCGAGGTGCTGGCCGACAAGTACTCGATATCGCGAGACGAGCAGGATGCATTCTCGGTGAGGTCGCACCAGCGCGCGGCTGCCGCGTGGGCCGACGGGAGTTTCGCCGCTGAGACCGTTCAAGTTGCCGACGCGCCGTTGGAACGCGATGAGTGCATTCGACCGGATTCCACGATGGAATCGTTGGGCAAGTTGAAGCCCGTCTTCCGTCAGGGTGGATCCGTGACAGCGGGCAACGCGTCGCCGATGAACGACGGCGCCGCCGCGATGCTTGTGATGTCTTCGCGCGGGGTGGAGATCTCGCAGGCAACGCCGATGGCGCGAATCGTCAGTCGAGCAACCAGCGGTGTCGAGCCTCATCTCTACGGCATCGGACCCGTCGAGGCGGCCCGCGCTGCGCTGCGGCGGGCCGGGATCGGCTGGGACGACCTCTCCGCCGTCGAGTTGAACGAAGCGTTCGCCGCTCAGTCGCTGGCCTGCCTTCGAGAGTGGCCCGAGCTCGACCCGTCGCTTGTCAACCAGCAAGGTGGAGCGATTGCCATCGGCCACCCGCTCGGCTGCTCAGGTGTTCGAATCGTCACCACCTTGGCTCACCTTCTGCGTCGCACGGGCGGCAGGTACGGCCTGGCAACGATGTGCATCGGTGTCGGCCAAGGCATCGCGATCGTCATCGAAAACCTCGCCTGATCAACGCCGAACGAGTGTCTCGCGCTCACCCGGGGGCGCGGGAAACACTCGTTCACGGCCTACGGGAGTGGGCGATTTCTGCGACCGCGTCGAGGGATTCCGGGTTCTTCAGGGCACCACGACTTGCGACGGAATCGGGATCGGCGCCGCTCAGGATCTTCTTGACCGGTAGCTCGAGCTTCTTGCCCGACAGCGTCGTCGGGATGGACGCAACGGTGTAGATCTCATCGGGTACGTGGCGCGGAGAGAGGTCGCTGCGCAGCGCCTGCTTGATCGAATCGATGATGTCAGCGACGGAATCCCTATCGCTGAGGACGACGAACAGCACCAGCACTCCGGCTCCGCCGCCGTCGGCATCTTCGAGGTGCACGATCAAGCTGTCGTCGACTCCATCGACGGCTTCGACGACGCGGTAGATCTCACTGGTGCCGATGCGCACACCGCCGCGGTTCAGCGTCGCATCCGATCGGCCGGTGATAACACTGCTGCCGTCCTCGTCGAGTGTGATCCAGTCTCCATGCCGCCACACGCCTGGATAGGTCTCGAAATACGCAGCCCGGTATCGGGAGCCGTCGGCGTCACCCCAGAATCCGATCGGCATCGATGGCATCGGCTTGGTGATCACCAACTCACCTTGTTCACCGACGACCGAGCGGCCGGTCTCATCAAACGCCTCGACCGCGGCACCGAGGTAGCGACACGAGATCTCTCCGGCAACGACTGGCACCATGGGACAGCCGCCGACGAACGCCGAGCAGATGTCGGTGCCGCCACTGATCGACGACAGCATCACGTCGTGTGAGACGTTCTCGTAGATCCATTGGAAACCGTCGGGAGGCAGCGGTGCGCCCGTCGACCCAACGGCGCGCAGCCGAGCAAGGTCGAAGGTGCGTCCCGGCCGAAGACGAGATTTCCGGCAAGCCATGTAGTACGGCGCGCTGGCCCCGAACCACGTGATCTCGGCTTGTTCGGCCAGCCCCCAGAGCGTGTCGAGGTTCGGTGAAGCCGGGTCTCCGTCGAACGTGACGATGGCCGCGCCGGTCAACAGGCCGCTGACGAGGTAGTTCCACATCATCCAACCCGTCGTCGTGAACCAGAAGAATCGATCCTCGGGCCCGAGATCAGCGTGCAGACCGAGGACCTTGAAGTGTTCGAGAAGGATGCCGCCGTGGCCATGGACGATCGGCTTTGGCATGCCGGTCGTGCCGGACGAGTACAACACGTACAGGGGGTGATTGGCACCGACCTGCTCGAAGTCCACTGGACCGGGCTCGGCGACGAGCTCCGTCCACGAGACCGCGTTCGGCGTCACCTGTTCCTCGCTGAGGTATTGCAGCTCGACAGTGGCCCGGAGGCTCGGCAGGCCGTCGCGGATCGCTTGCACCTCGTCGCGGCGGTCGATGTCGCGATTGCCGTACCGGTATCCGTCGACGACCAGGAGCGCCTTCGGATCGATCTGACCAAAACGGTCGAGGACCGCCTGGACGCCGAACTCGGGCGCGCAGCTGGTCCAGATCGCGCCGAGACTTGCCGTGGCCAGGAATGCGATGATGGTCTCGGGCACGTTGGGCATGTAGGCGGCCACCCGGTCGCCCTTGCCGATCCCGATCCGCTGCAAGCCCACCCGAGCGCGGCCGACCTGATCAGCCAGTTCGTCCCAGGTCAGCGATGACGGCCGCCGAGTTTGCGAATGGGCGATGATTGCTGTGCGCTCGCCGTGGTGGCGAAGGATGTGCTCGGCGTAGTTCAACCGGGCGTCGATCAGCCACTTGGTGCCCGGCATTGCCGGCGAGTCGAGGACTTGGGTGAACGGCACGCTGGCCTGCATGTCGAAGAACTCCCACACCGCCGCCCAGAACCCGGCGATGTCCTCCGTGGACCAACGCCAGAGTTGCTCGTAGGAATCGAATTGTCCGACGCCGCGCTGACGCAACCACTGGACGAACCGGCCGATGTTGCTGGCCGCTATCGACTCCGGTGTCGGCGTCCACAGTTGATCCGAACGCGCAGGCATGGATCGTGGTCTAGATCACACTCGACCTCGACGCCAAGCCCGTCGGTCCGACGCGCGATAATCCACGATTCGTCGCCCAATCGTGAGCTGTACAGTCACGTGCGTGAGTGCGGAGCCCGACGATGAACGGCCTCACGCCGACGAACTCATTGCTTTGCTGAAGGAGGTGCGTGACGATCTCGAAAATCGTGCTGCCTCGCTTCGAGCGGGTGCGAACGTGCCAAGTGGTGGAATTTCGTTCGGCAAACGGGTCGGTGAGGGCACAAGCATCGCCATCGAGCGATTCGCCGACGTCGCGATCCATGATCAGATCATTCAACAACTAGCGGCAGTAGACGGCGCGCTTGTTCGAGTTGCCGAGGGAAGTTACGGGATTTGCGAGGTGTGTCGGCACCACATCGCACCCGAGAGGCTAGAGGCCATCCCGTGGGCGGCCACCTGCGTCGCGTGTGCGTAGCTGAGAGGCTCGATGGCCGACCGACCCGTCAAGGTGGTTCGCGCCGCCCCGTGACGAGCAGTGAATGCGCCGGGGTCCGCAGCGTGGGACGTCGGATCGTACTGACGGTCTGGCAGGATTGCCGGGTGGGCGATGTGCACCCGGGAAGCGGACCACGGCCGACGGAGGGGCTGTCGCCCGAGTTGATCGAGTTGGCTCGGGCCCATCGGATCGCTACCGAGTTCTGGGATTGGCGTGGCAAGCACCAGTCGGTGCCGGTGGGCACGATCGTCGCCGCGCTCGGCGCACTCGATGTCGATGCGAACACGCCCAAGGCGATCCAATCCGCGCGCATCGATGTCGCTGAGCAACCGTGGCGCCGTCTGCTGCCGGCCATCGTGGTGATGACGAACGGGACGGGTGCGAACCTGATCGTGCACGTCCACCACGGCGATGCGCTGACCGTGTGGATTGAACTCGAAGATGGCGGCGACCGTTGGTTGCTCGTCCAGGTCGATCGCTGGGTGGAGCCGCGCTTGGTCGACGGTGACTTCATCGGTGAGGCCACGTTCTGGCTCCCAGCGGAGTTGCCCATCGGCTACCACACGGTGCGCGCCGAGCACCGGGGCGGCGAAGGCACGTGCCCGCTGGTTGTCACCCCGGTCCGCCTGGAGCTGCCCGCCACGCTGGGCGACCGGCAGAGCTGGGGATTCATGACCCAGCTCTATGGGTTGCGCTCACGGCAGTCGTGGGGGCTCGGCGACCTCGCTGATCTCGGTGACCTGGCGGCATGGAGCGCGGCCGAGCACCACGCCGAGTTCGTGCTGGTCAACCCGCTGCACGCTGCCGAGCCGGTGGCGCCGATGGAGCCGTCGCCGTATCGTCCGACGTCGCGGCGATTCGCCAACCCGATCTACCTGCGCATCGAGGACGTGCCCGAGGTCGCGTACCTGTCGGTCGCTGACCGCGCCGCGGTCGAGGAGCACGCGGTGGCAATGCGATTGCTCAACGTCGGCGACACAGTCGATCGTGACCGGGTCTGGGCGGCCAAGCGCGCCGCGCTCGAGGTCGTCAACCGTCAGCCGCGGCACGAATCACGACAACGCAGCTTCGACGCGTTCTGTGCCCGCGAGGGGGATGGCCTTCGCGACTTCGCCTTGTGGTGCGCGCTCGCCGAGCGTTTCGGGTTGCCCAGTTCGACGTGGCCCGACGGCGTGCGCGATCCCACGTCGATCGGTATCGAGGCGCTGCGCGACGAGCTGGCCGACCGGGTGTGCTTCTACGAGTGGCTGCAGTGGTGTCTCGACGAGCAGCTTGCTGCAGCCCAGCACGCCGCAATCGAGGCAGGGATGGCCATCGGGGTGGTGCACGACTTGGCTGTCGGGGTGCACCCCGACGGCGCCGAGTCGTGGGCATTGTCGAGCAGTCTGGCGCGGGGTGTGTCGGTCGGTGCCCCGCCAGACATGTACAACCAACTCGGCCAGGACTGGGTGACGCCGCCGTGGCGCCCCGATCGCCTTGCGGAGGTCGGATACGAACCGTACCGCGTCATGATTCGCACCATCTTGCGCCACGCCGGAGGGCTGCGCATCGATCACGTGATCGGGCTGTTCCGGTTGTGGTGGGTGCCGCCGGGTTGTCGGCCCTCCGAGGGCACCTACGTCGGGTACGACCATGAGGCGCTGGTGGGGATCCTCGTCCTCGAGGCGCACCGCGCCGGCGCGGTTGTGGTCGGCGAGGACCTCGGCACGGTGGAGCCGTGGACGCGTGACTACCTCCGCCAGCGCGGCATCCTCGGCACATCGGTGCTGTGGTTCGAGAAGGACCCGGCCGGGACGCCGCTGCCGCCGGCGCAGTGGCGGGAGTTGTGCCTGGCCACTGTTACGACCCACGACCTGCCGCCGACGGCCGGCTACCTCGCCGGCGAGCACATCGACCTGCGCGAGCGACTCGGGTTGCTAACTCGACCGGTCGACGAGGAGCGACGAGCCCACGACGGCGACCGCCAAGCGGTGCTCACCGAGTGCCGTGATCTCGGCGTGCTCGCCGACGACCTTGCGCTACAGGACCAGGTCGAGGCGCTGCACCGACTGCTGACGCTGACCCCGGCGCGCCTCGTCGGGGTCTCCGTCGCCGACGCCGTCGGCGATCGCCGCACGATCAACCAGCCGGGCACGATCGACGAGTACCCCAACTGGCGCGTGCCGCTCGCCTACGGCAACGGCCGCCCGCTGCTGTTCGAGGACATCGTGGCCTCGGACCGAGCCCGATCACTGGCGGGCACGATCGCCAACCGCCGTCGCTGACTTCTCCCGCAACCTCCGTGGTCGCCTCGACGTGAGTCGTGTCGATCTGCAGCCTTCTTGACAGGCAAGCCGATACTTGCCTAACGTCGTCATTTGTGGGAGATGTGTTCAAGGCACTCGCCGATCCCACACGCCGTGCGATTCTCGATGAGCTCACGGAACGAGACGGACAGACACTGTTCGAGCTCTGCGCTCGGCTCGCTATGAAGCACGGCATGGGCTCGACTCGCCAGGCGATCTCTCAGCACATCGATGTTCTGGAGTCGGCTGGTCTCGTGAGAACGCAGCGAGAGGGTCGCTACAAGTTCCATCACCTCGACACAGCGCCGCTTCACCAAATCGCGGGTCGCTGGTCGATCCCGAAACCGGAGGATGACGGATGAAGATCAACGTGACAAGCGTGATGGTCGACGACCAGGCCAAGGCCCTGCGCTTCTATACCGAGGTGCTTGGCTTCGTGAAGAAGAACGAGGTCCCACTCGGTGAGCATTTCTGGCTGACCGTCGTGTCGCCCGACGACCCTGACGGCACGGAGCTGTTACTCGAACCCGACGAGCATCCGGCGGCGCGACCGTTCAAGCGCGCGCTGGTCGAAGATGGAATCCCGTTCACGTCCTTCGCCGTTGACGACGTCACCGTCGAGTACGACCGCCTTGTCGCTCGCGGCGTTCGGTTCACTCAACCTCCGAGTGACATGGGACCGGTGACGACGGCGGTGTTCGACGACACATGCGGCAACCTCATCCAAATCGCAGCCGTGAACAACTGAATCGAACTGCACTTTGGCAAGACGCGAGCTCGAGGACATAAGCGGCGTTCTGTGCCCGGCAGCTGCGTCGGCCGAGATGATGTTCTGCTCGCGTGATATGCGCTGTGTCCATCGACGCACCGCTCAATCGCGTGACGCAGCACGCCTCGGGCGCCGAACGGTTACGGTCGCTGAACGTGCGGCCTCGGATATTGATGAACTCGGCAAAATCTGGCCGCAGTCGCGCCTCGACCATGCTGTCATCAACGAAAGACGACGGGCAGCGCGGGCCGAGGTGGTGCGTTGTGCTCGGCTCCACGGTTGCCTTCGGCGCCGCCTTTACCGTCGTCATCCCACCGCGAACAGCGCTGTATTGGTACGTCTTCCCGTTGTTCGGCATCGCTGTGCCTTACGTCGTCGAAGTGCGGCGAGAACTCACGCCTCGCTGGTGGTTGACGTTCGCTGCTGCAGGTGTTGTCAGCCCGATTGCACTCGCCCTGGACTGGGCGTTCTCCGGGCACATCCTCTGGATCGTGCTGTTGCTCGGCCATGTTGCCCGTACTCCCGCCCGCAACACGGCGTGGCTGCCGCTGTTCGGCGCCTCGCTGGTTCATCTGTTCGCGCTGAAAGCGGCCACGCAGACCGGACGGGATCTCGTCGGCGGCATGCTGTCCGCGGCACTCGCAGGGGCATCCTCGTTGTTTCCGGCACACGAAACGGTGGTGTCACTCGCCGCCCCGATCGATAACAGTCACGCCTTCGCCGCGCCGATGTCTCGCACGACCCAGGGCGAAGGGCCTAGTGCCGGATCGACCTCGGACGTTGCGAGCACGCCATAGGCACCGGAGTTCTGCGCCAATGTTATGCGTCCCCCAACGGCACTTTGAGGCGACGCCTTCAGCCGATCGCCGCGCGTTCTGGGTCGCGCGTTGTTGGGCGCCTCTGCCGCTGGGCCAACGTGACCCGAGCCGTCGATATGTCGCGGCCGACGGCTCAGGTGATTGGCTTCGCCATGCGAACCTCGATGGCCTGGCGTTCCAGTCGCGGTGAAGCCCGTCGCGGTGTACTACACGAACACCAATAGCCTGGTGTTGCCCGACGAGATGGGGGTGCAGCGAATGGGCCATGGTGACCACATCTACGTGATGCGACGAGGGGGATACACCCATCACGGCATCGACTGCGACGACGGCACGGTCATCCACTTCTCTGGTGAGCCGGGCTCGGCAAAGCACGGCGCATTCATCGTGCGGAGTACCTTGCACGACTTCCTTCAGGGCGGTGATCTCAAGGTCCGTGAGTACGGCCGGCGCGACGATGCGGAGACGACGGTCGACCGAGCCGAGTCGAAGCTTGGTGAGACCGGCTATCACCTCGTCAAGAACAACTGTGAGCATTTCGCAACTTGGTGCTGCACCGGCCTGGCGGCAAGCCGGCAAGTACGTGGAGTCGGCTCGCTGACGGCGCAGGGAGCTGTCGCCGCTACTACGGCGACAGCGGCTGGCGGGGTGATAGCCGCGGCGGGTGCCGTCCAGGGATTGAGCGGTGCTGGTGTGATGTCTGCGCTTGCATCGGCCGGCGGCTTGGTCGGCGGCGGCGCAGCAATCGGTCCAGCGGTCATCGGGGCGGCACCTGCTCTGGTTACGGTGGGACTCACACGGATTGCCCTACGGGACGACGAGACTCTGCCCGAACACGAACGCGCTGCTCGCAGGGACGGGAGGGTCGCCTCATTGGCGGGCGCCGCTGGTGCGACGGCCGGTGATGCTGCTGCCGCGAGATAGATGCACGTGAGCGTGGGCACCAGTGGGAAGGATTATCGGTCGATCTGCGTGACGGGGTGATTCGCCGCGCTTAGAGTCAGGTGGGTTCCGGTTTGGTCCCGCGTTTGCATCTCTGGCGATATGTCCGAAACGCCTTCCGATAGCTCTGAACAACCAAAGGTCGAAAATTGTATCGCTTCCAAGAGAAACTTGATCGGATTCGATCGGGCGGGTATCGGTCCGGAGATTTCATTGTTGCCGACGCTAGAGACCCCGATATTGCCTTTGGCATCCCTTCCACTGGCCCTGCGCGCCAGAAAGATGGCACATCAACGCGTTTCCGTACACGAGCAGAATTTATTGAGATGGCCCAAGCAATTGTGGAGCAGGACGCCGTGGACATCATGCTCACGTCGACCTCTACTATGGAGCGTATGGTGGCGTGCGGCACCTATCGCAACAGCAAGGTCAAGCCGGCGATCCGCGCCAATGACGCGACCGACGTCTGGTTGATGCGGGGCGCGGACTATTCGTCAAAGCCATCACGCCCCTTCCGCTCGACTAATCTTTCGCGAGCGATGTGGGGTTCGGCGACGCCGCAGTTCGGTGAACCGATTGTCGGAACGGACCTTGGGCTCTATTCGCTGACGTTTAACAACGATATCGACGCCGATATTGCTTCGCTCGAAGCTTTCGCCGTTTTCCGCGCCGAGGCCGCAGCGCTTGGGTTCAGCTACTTCCTCGAAGTTTTTAACCCAAATGTGCCAATTCGTATCGCGCCGGAGATTCTTCCGCACTACATCAATGATTGCATTCAGCGGTGCCTAGCTGGGCTCACCTCCGCTGAGCGGCCACTGTTTTTGAAAGTTGCCTACAACGGTCCCAAGGCGCTGGAGGAGATGATTTCATACGATCCGAGCCTCGTTATCGGCGTCCTCGGTGGCGCTGCGGGAACCACGCGTGATTGTTTCGAGCTGATCGCCCAGGCCGAGCAATATGGCGCGCGAGTCGCGCTATTCGGACGCAAAATAAATTTCGCTGAATCGCCTCTGGCCATGGTCTCGTACATGCGGGCCGTAGCAGACGGAAAGCTTACGCCGTCGGAGGCGGTGAAGGCCTATCACGGCACGCTGCAACGAGATCAAATAAAGCCGTATCGCGATCTCGCTGCCGACAACGAGATCACCGAAGCAACATTGAAGCTTCGTGAACAGTGATGGTGCCGCGGCACGGTTTCATCACCGGTGGCACGTGGTGCGTCGACGACAATAAACTGATCGCTCGGTGGCCATCCGAGGATACAGCCACGGAAGTCCTGTCGATCGATCGGGAGGGCGGCGGCTCCGCCTGCAACATGGCGTTCGGTCTGCGTCGTCTCGACGTTCAAATGCCCCTCGAGGCGATCGGGGTGATCGGCGACGATCATGCTGGTCGATTTCTGTGCGAACAATGCGACGCCCTCAGCGTCGATCGCGAACAAATTGCGATAATTGAGGGCGGCCGAACTTTTACGACAGACGCCTTCTGCGTCGAAAACAGCGGTCAGCGGACGCATTTCTTCTATGCCGGCGTCGCTACGCTGCTCAATCCTGATCACTTCAATTTCTTGAAAACGCGGGCGCGCATTCTTCATCTAGGCCTTCCGGGTGCCCATCACACTATGGACTCGCCCTGGCGCGGTGACAGCAACGGATGGGTCACCGTCCTCAAAGCGGCGCGCGCGAGCGGCCTTGAAACCAATCTCGAAACGATAACCATTGCGCCGGACCGACTTGCTGCGCTCGTGACGCCTTGCCTGCCGCATCTCGATTACCTCGTCGTCAACGATTTCGAGATTGGCGCCATTTGTGGCATCGAAACGCGGGGGGTCGCCGGGACCGATCTCGTCGCCGTGAGGAAAGCCATGGAGACAACCATGCGTCGGGGCGTCATGCGTGCCGTTGTGGTTCATTTTCCCGAGGGCGCTCTCGCGTTGAGTCGCGATGGCCCTTTCTTTGGACACGGTTCGCTCGCCATTCCCGCTGAG
>JANMRB010000146.1:0-64466 GCA_031370825.1 Ilumatobacteraceae bacterium | reverse complement strand
CCCGCTCGGCCCGGGTTACGTCACAGACGATTCGAGAAGGACCGAGACCGGGCAGGCCGCGGAGTTACGTCACAGACGATTCGCAACGGAACGCAACCCGGGGCGCCCGCTGGGTTACGTCACAGACGATTCACAAGAGGGATCCAGACCGGGCAGGCGGCCGGGTACGTCACAGACCTCCAACCGCTAGACCCCGCTAGACCTCCAACATCAGCGTGACAGGACCGTCGTTGATCAACGAGACCTGCATCTCGGTGCGAAATCGTCCGGTCGCTACCACTGCACCCGCCGCTCGCAGGTGATCCACGACTGCTTGCACCAGCGGCTCGGCGTGGTCCGGACGCGCCGCGTTGATCCAACTCGGGCGTCGTCCGCCGCTGGTGTCGCCGTACAACGTGAACTGGCTGACGATCAACACCTCTCCGCCGGCTTCGGCGATCGACCGGTTCATCACGCCGTTGTCGTCATCCATCACCCGCAGTCCCCAGATCTTGTCGGCCAACTTCCGCGCCTGCGAGTCGGTGTCGTCATGAGTGACCCCGACGAACACGCAGAGCCCCTGACCGATGGTGCCGACGACCTCTTGGTCGCCCTCGGAGGAAACGCTCACTGAGGCCTCCGACACTCGTTGAACCAAACCGCGCATCATCGGAGTCTGCCGTACAGAATGGGTCGGTGATCGAACTGCGAGCGGGATCAGCTACATGCCACGTCAGCCCCGACGACGGCGGGCGGGTGGCATCGCTGACCGTCGGGCAGGTCGATCTGATCCTCGGCCATGACCCGTCACTCCCGGCCGCGGGATGGGGAAGCTATCCGATGGTGCCTTGGGCGGGGCGCGTACGCAATGGCCGATTCGCGTTCGACGGTGTCGAGCATCAGTTGCCGATCAACTTCGGCGATCACGCCATTCATGGGACCGGGTTCGAGCAGTCCTGGGACGTGGTTGATCGCGACGCAAGCAGCTGTGCGTTGACATGTCGTCTCGGCTGGGTCTTCGGTGGTGAGTCCGATCAGCGATTCGAGCTCTCGGCCGACTCGCTCACATGCACGCTGACCGCTCGCGCGACCGACCAGCCGATGCCCGCCACGATCGGTTGGCATCCGTGGTTCGTGAAGCCCGAGAACGTCGACCTGAGGTTCGAGAAGATGTACCTGCGCGATGACGATTACATCACGGATGGCCGCACGATCGCGCCCCCACCTCCGCCACCGTGGGATGACTGCTTCACAGGGCCCTTGGGCACGCCGCGCCTGTGGATCGACGGACTGGAGGTTTCGATCACCAGCGACTGCGACTACTGGGTCATCTACGACATGCCTGCTCACGCAACGTGCGTGGAGCCGCAGACGGCGACGCCCGATGCGTTCAACCTCGCAGGCGCGACCCGGCTGCAACCAGGAGAAGAGCTCTCCCGCAGCATGACGATTCGCTGGGCGTGACCCGCGGCACCCCACGTTGCAACCCTGTGACGCTTACCGGTCGGTAACTACGCAGCGATAGCCTGACGGACTTATGTCTGCCGTCACCTCGGCCGGCGCTTCGGCCTTGTCGCCAGACGCCCCTCTCTCGATCGCCTACCTCACCTACCGCGGCAAACCGCACGTCGGTGGTCAGGGCGTGTACACGCGCCATCTGACCAAAGCGTTGGTCGATCTCGGCCACACGGTCGAGGTCTTCGGTGGGCAGCCCTACCCGATTCTCGACGAACGGATCGAACTGCATCAATTGCCGAGCCTCGATCTGTGGAACGACCACTTCCCCGGTCGCTTTCCCGGCTACTGGGAGCTGAAGAGCAAGGCCGATTGGGCCGAGGCGTTCAGTCACCTACGCGGAACGTTCGGGGAACCGTTGGCATTCAGCATGCGCGCCCTCATGGCCTTGAAATCCCGCCAGCGCGATTTCGATCTGGTTCACGACAACCAGTGCCTCGGCTACAGCATCCTCGGCATCGAGAAGCTCATCCCCACGGTCGTCACGCTGCACCATCCGATCACGCGCGATCGCGCGCTGGAGATGGCTCACACGACCACATGGCGCAAGCGTTACTCGATCGGCCGTTGGTACAACTTCGTGAAGATGCAAGGCCGCGTCGCCAGCCGCTTGCCACGCATCGTCGTGGTCAGCGAGAACTCGATCAAGGACATTCACTCCGATATGGGAGTCAGCCTGGACCGGATGCGCCTCGTGCCGGTGGGTGTCGATCCCGATCTGTTCACATCGCTGCCGCACGTTGCTCGCCGACCCGGTCGGTTGATCACGACAGCGTCCGCGGACGTGGCGCTCAAGGGCCTCTCGTACCTGCTCGATGCGATGGCGAAGTTGCGCACGGAGCGCGACGTCACACTGACGATCATCGGCAAGCCACGCGAAGGCGCGAGCAATGATCTGATCGACCAACTCGGGCTTCGCCCGCACATCGAGTTCGTCAGTGGTGTGTCCGATGAGCGCATCGTCGAGTTGTATGCCGAGGCCGAAATGGCGGTCGTGCCGAGCCTGTACGAAGGGTTCAGCCTGCCTGCGATCGAGGCCATGTCGACAGGCATCTGCCTCGTCGCCACCAACGGCGGCGCGCTGCCAGAGGTCACAGGCCGCGACGGTGAGACGGTTCTGCAGTGCAGGGCGGGCGACGTCGATGCGCTGGTTGCAACGATCCGTCGAGGGCTCGACGATCCGCAACTGCGAGCACGCGTCGGCGAAGCAGGCCGCCGTCGCGTGGTCGAGCGATGGAGCTGGAAGCACTGCGCCCAGTTGACCGTCGATCAGTACCGCGAGGTGTTGGCGATGCCTCACAACATCGACAAGCTGCGTCGAAACGGGCGGCTGTAGTTGCTGACGATTCGCTTTGACCAACTCGGCGTCCGACCCGGCGACCTGGTGCTCGACGCCGGTGCCGGTTTTGGTCGGCACGCGTTTGCGCTTGCTCTTCAGGGCGCCAACGTCGTAGCGCTCGACTACGCCCACGGCGAGGTTGCCGGCACACGCGCGACTTTCGCGGCAATGGCCGACTCCGGTGAGATCGCCGAAGAGAAATTTGCCGGCGGCTTGCAAGGCGACGCGACGCGCTTGCCGTTTGCCGACAGCAGTTTCGACCGCGTCATCACCAGCGAGGTTCTCGAACACATCCAGGCCGACACAGCTGCGATCACCGAATTCGTTCGCGTCCTGAAACCGGGCGGCACCTTTGCCGCCACGGTGCCGACGTGGCTACCCGAGAAGATCAACTGGATGCTCAGCGACGAGTACCACGCGCCGAAAGCCGTCGGCGGACACGTTCGCATCTACACGGCGACCGAGCTCAAAGCCAAGCTGCGAAGTGCCGGCCTGGCGATCACCGGAAGCCATCACGCTCATGCCCTGCACTCGCCTTACTGGTGGTTGAAGTGCGCTGTCGGGGTGCGACGCGATGACCATCGCTTGGTGAGGGCTTACAGGCGGATTCTCGAATGGGAGATCACCAAGCAACCGCGCGGTATGAAGGTCGTCGAGCGCGCCGCTTCGCCCATGCTCGGCAAGAGCTACATCGTGTACGCCCGGAAGGCACCTGGTCATGCCGCGGCTGCCTGATATTGACGGCGCGATCTCCGCCGAAGAGATCGTCGAGACGGCTGAATGGATCTCCTCGCTGCAACTGGACACCGGAATGATCCCGTGGTTCCCCGGTGGTCATTGCGACCCATGGAACCACGTCGAGACCACCATGGCTCTCGACATCGCCGGGTTCCACGCAGCAGCCGAGCGCGGTTACGAATGGCTTGTCGACATACAGCGCGACGACGGCAGTTGGTGGAACTACTACCTGCCCGACGGCAGCGTCGAAGAGGCCAAGCTCGACACCAACGTCTGCGCATACATCGCGACAGGTGTGTGGCATCACTGGCTGTGCACTTGGGACAGAGCGTTCGTCGATCACCTGTGGCCAACGGTGCAGCGCGCGCTCGATTGGGTCCTGTCCTTGCGACGCGACGATGGCACGATCCTGTGGGCATGCACTGACCACGACCGCCCATGGAGCTACTCGTTGTTGACCGGGTCCTCGTCGATCGCCCATGCCTTGCGTTGCGGGGCCAGTCTCGCTTCGCTGATCAACGAACCACGACCTGACTGGCTCACGGCCGCCAACCGGCTGTGCCTGATGATCAACGAACATCCCCGAGTCTTCGAGCCGAAGGATCGCTGGGCGATGGACTGGTACTACCCCGTGCTGTCCGGCTGCCTCACCGGTGAGCGCGCCAAGGTCCGTCTGGCCGATGGGTGGTCTGAGTTCGCCATGGAAGAGCACGGCATCCGCTGCGTCAGCGACGAGCCGTGGGTCACTGCATCCGAGACCGCCGAGTGCGCCATCGCCTACGCGGCGATCGGCGACTCGGCCACGGCCACCGACCTCGTCCGGTGGACGCGACGTCACCGGCGCCGAGACGGGGCGTACTACACCGGTCTCGTCTATCCCGGCAAGATCCGATTTCCCGTTGACGAGGTCTCGGCATACACCGGCGCCGCAGTGATCCTGGCCGCCGACGCCATCGATTGCGCGTCGCCTGCCAGCAGCGTGTTCGTGCCGCGCACCTTCACGTAGTACCGCCAGACATCGACAAGCCAGACATCGACAAGGTGGTCGGTCGACCTACTTCGGTTCGCCGACGGTCCAGCCTCGACGACGCAGTTCATCCGCCAACACGTCGGCGGGAAACCCTCGGATCAGCAAAGCCTGTGCCGAGTCGAGACTTTCGGGCTCCTCGCTGACCGAGACGGTCGGGTTGTCATCGTCGGCGGAGGTCAACCGATCGATCATCGCTGATGCCTCGTTCTTGGTGAACTTTCCGCGTGCCTGGCGAGGAGTCAGGCGATACTCGGTGCGAGCCGAACGGAAATCGTCGTAACCGGCCTTGCGCATCAGTGCCTGGATGTATGCAACCTGCTTGGCGGACGCCGGCGGACCCTGCTGAGCGAAACTCACACCGCCACCGTACCGACTCGGCGCCCGCGTCCCCGTGTGACGAGCTCATCACCGGTATCGAATGGGATCGGACCGTGGCATCCTGGGTGACGTGACACTGCCGAACCAGACCTCTCTCACCGAACTTGCCGACGCCGCGTTGCGCGCGTGCGGCGCTCCCGGCCTCACCACAGGCGGAGCGTACGCGGCGCGTAGTCCGGTGACCGGCACGACCCTGGGGAGTGTCGACGCACCCACCTCGGTCGATCAGGCAGTCGCCCAGGCGACCACCGCGTTCCACACGTGGCGGACGACGCCCGGGCCGCTGCGGGGCGAGTTGATCCGCCTGTTCGCATCGCTGCTGCGCACGCACAAGGCCGACCTCGGCCGTCTGGTGCAGATCGAGGTCGGCAAGATCGAGAGCGAAGCGCTCGGCGAGGTGCAGGAGATGATCGACATCTGCGATTTCGCCGTCGGTCTCAGCCGGCAGTTGCACGGCCTCACGATCGCGAGCGAACGGCCAGGGCACCGGTTGATGGAGCAGTGGCACCCACTCGGCCCGACAGGCGTGATCACCGCGTTCAACTTCCCCGTCGCCGTGTGGAGCTGGAACGCGGCGCTTGCAGTTGTATGCGGCAACCCGGTCATCTGGAAGCCGAGTGACCTCACTCCGCTGACGGCGATGGCCACGAGCGCTCTGTTCGATCAGGCCGCCGCCTCGGTCGGGGCACCTGCACACCTCAGTCAGGTCCTGCTCGGTGGCGCCGACACTGGCTCTGCTCTGGTCGCCCACACTGGAGTTCCGCTGATCAGCGCGACGGGGTCGACGCGCATGGGTCAACAGGTGGCCGGAGTGGTCGCCGCGCGCTTCGGACGCAGCATCCTCGAGCTCGGCGGCAACAACGCGGCGATCGTTGCGCCCTCGGCCGATATCGAGTTGGTCGTGCGCGGAATGACCTTTGCGGCAGCAGGTACAGCTGGGCAACGTTGCACCTCGCTACGCCGGGCGATCGTTCACAGATCGCGTGTCGACGAAGTTGTCGAACGGATGTCGGCCGCATACGCAACGCTGCCAGTTGGGAGCCCGCTCGACGCGGGAACGTTGGTCGGTCCACTGATCACCGCGACTGCGCTCGATCGCATGCAGGCGGCGATCGAGACAGCGTGCGCCGATGGGGGTAAGGTGACGGTTGGCGGCGAAAGGCTGTTGGCGCAAGACGCTCCCGACGCGGCGTACGTGCGGCCCGCGATCGTGACGATGCCCGCGCAAACCGAAATCGTCGCCACCGAGACGTTCGCTCCCCTGCTCTACGTGCTGTCGTATGACGAGTTCGACGAGGCGATGGCGTTGCAGAACGGGGTACCCCAGGGGCTGGCCAGCAGCATCTTCACCACGGACGTACGCGAGGCCGAGCGATTCTGCGCGGCTGACGGAAGCGACTGTGGAATTGCAAACGTCAACATCGGTCCCAGCGGCGCCGAGATCGGTGGGGCCTTCGGTGGAGAAAAGGCGACAGGCGGAGGACGCGAGAGCGGCAGCGATGCGTGGAAGGCCTACATGCGCCGGGCGACCAACACGATCAACTACTCGAACGAGCTCCCCCTGGCCCAAGGCGTCAAGTTCGGCTAGGACTTCGGGACCGTGTCACAGCCTGCCGCGACGTAATTGCACTTGATAGAGAGGTGTGCGACACGTCAGAACGGCCTGAGAGCCGACAGGTTGCGAATTGAGCGGCTCGGTCGTCGTGCTGCGCTGTCCGATCTCATCGGGCGACGGTTGCGTGGCAGCGCCATATCAGGGCAATCTGCTCGGGTGTACCGCAGGATTCGTTCAGTTCGTCGCGGAGGCATGCGGCTCTAGGCGGAACTCTGCACCCGTCGGCGTGGCCTGCGTCGGCCTCGTCGTCCTCTCGCGGACTGATGGCAGAAACGCCGACTGATGTCGCCGCAGCCGATGCCCGAGCTGATCGAGTGATAAACGTCAGACTCGCTCGGGCGAAGGAGCACGCTGACGAGCTGCGGAACGACGCCGTCGTGGGCACTGCGCGCTGAAGATTCGGGCAACCCGTCCTTGACGGGGTTGTATGGTGGGTCGACCACCTGGCGACACTCCGGAAGGGGACGAGATGACGCCCGACGACGTGCTCGTTGACGACGAGGCGTGGGGAACGCTGTCGTATTACCGGCCGGACCTCACCGGCGCTGTGGCGTACTGCCGTGCGGTCCGCGCCGGCGACATCACCGAGGACACGACGTTCGCGGAGATCGAGCAGCAGTTCGGGTCCGGGACGACCTATGAAGTCGACTGGAACGCGCTCGGGCTCGGCCACATGATCGAGTTCGGCCACGCCTACGAGAACGACTCCGACGGCGAGATGCCCGGATCGGCGCACACACCGCAGATCCTGAAACGCATGGTGCGCGACCTGAACGACGCCGTCTGGGAGAAGGTACAGGAAGGCGTCACCACCCTCGAATCACAGTTGAATCCTGAGCTGACGGCGGCCGAGATGCCGCTCGACCAGATCGACTGGACGCAGCTGCAGGCGTGGAACGAGGCGATCCTCAAGAACCTCGAGGCCGGCAACGCCACGTCGTTCTGGCAATCGGGCGGCTACGTGGTGATCGGCGACGACAACTACGAACCGTGGAAGCGCGCCGTCGAGGCCGCCAACGGTCTCCAACCGAGCGGCAATCAACCCACCGGGCGCGTCAACATGGATGCCCGAGGCGGCTTTGCCAGCCGCGGGAGCATGACGGTCAGCGGCAGCCCCGACGAAGCAGCATTCAAGGCCGCCGTGCGCGAGTTCTCGCAGAAGGCGATCGAGTTCGAATGATCGGCGTCACGGTGGCGTGACGCCGATCCCCGACCAGCGCGCTACGCGTTGACCACGTTGAACGTGGCGAAGGCCTGGTCGAGCGCCTCCCGGACGGCGTCGCTCAGGATCTCTCGTATCACGCCAGAACTAGCGCCGATCTGTAGCTCTGCTCGGTAGCCGTTGGGTTCCGCTTCAGGCACGCGGACGACCGAGCCATACTGGCAGCGTGTACCGGATCCTTTCTGTTGGCAGCGACTTCCACGAGATCTGTGACGAGTGCGGGTTCCACGGCGGCACGCTCGACCTGTCCGCCGCGGTCGCTCGAATTCGCGCTCTCCCCGACCGATGGTCGGAGGTGATGTCGCAGGATGAGGAGCGGCTTCGAGCGCGCCCCGAACCCGACACGTGGTGCGCCGTGGAGTACGCGCAGCACGTAATCAATGCCATCGCCAGTATCGAGTGGGGTGCCCGTGTCTTCGCGGCGGGCCGCTCGCCTGACTGGGATGAGCTGTCGGAGGATTCACCTCCCCGGTGTCTTCGAGCACGACACGCACGATTGCGACCGATTCGACATCGCCGACACCCTCGAGTCGCTCGGTGCCGTAGCCAGGTCGATGGCGGCCGTCGCCGAGTCGCTCACACCTGAAGAGCAGGTCGTGATCGCTGTCTACTCCAAAGATCAGGTGATCAACACGACCGCCGTCATCCGACACGCACTGCACGATGCCGAGCACCATCTGCTCGACGTCCGCCGCGGCATCGCCCGCCAGGATCTCCGCCGCTGACGAACAGGCCTTACGGGCGGTGTGGGTGACCAACGTTCCCGGAACCCGGGAGAGTCGGGCCCCAGATCACCGGAATACCTGCCGATCGGTACTCGCGCGCTCGGCAGGTACTGGCCTAGTTTGCGAGAGCGATCACCAACCGTTGCCGAACGGGTCGGGCGGGTGTACTCCCTTGCGGACTTCTGGAGGTGCCGACCCGACGAGCTGCTACTGAGGCCTGGCCCGGGGGGAGGACACCGATTCTTCGTGTCAACCGGGGGTCGGCGTCGGAAGGCTCAGCCCCAGTCCTGAGCGGCGATGAGCAGCTCGGCGATGGGTTCCAGGGCCGCGATCAGCTCCTCGACCTCGGCCGGCGCGAGGCATTCGTACGGCGCCACGGCAAGGTCGTCGGTGAGCGCCTCGATGCGCTGCTTGGACTCCCGGCCCGCGGAGGTGAACCCACCGTCCTCGTCGACGAGACCGCGGGCCTTCATCCCGTCGACGAGCGCGACGAGCTGCGGCGAGCCGAGGTGGTGGATCCGGCCGAACCCCTCCGCCGGCATGCCCATCTCGAGGGCGACGAGGACGTGTGCCTCGAGGCCGCCGGTGCCCTCGGTCATCAGGGCCGCGATGTGCCCGTCACTACGGTGCTCACGCAGCAGCGAGGCCGCGTGGAAGAGCTGGGTCACGGGTTCCTCGGGGGTGGGGAGCGTCCGCAACGCGGCGTACATCGGTCGTCCCTCGAGGGGCGCACTCGTCGCGGCCTTCGTCAGCAGCTCCACCCCTCGGGCGAACCCCGGTGCGTCGACGAGGCTACCGAGGATCCGACGCAGGGCCGCCGCGCAGCCCTGCTGGCGGGTGAGGATTGCCGCCTCCGGCGTGGTCGTGCCCCAGACCTTCGGGATGTGGCGGGCGACCTCGCCCGGCGCAAAGTTGTAGAAGAGCGCGTGGACCACGTCTGCTGGGACGGAGGCACCGAGGGGTGCGGCTCGGCCGGCGAAGTAGGTGTCCCAGTAGTTCGTGAACCCGAGAGCGAACATCGCCTCGTTGGGCTCGTCCGCTGAGTAGGGGATGACCCCGATCGGCTCGACGAGCTCGAACATGCGACGGGCCAGCAGGTTTATGCCGACGGACGCTAGCCGCTGCCCGACGGGTCAGGGATACGGCGCGCCATCCGCCGTGGTGTGCTCAGCGAACGTCGGCGCCCCGGTACGACGTAGGCGAGCACGCACAGAACTGCGTCGATCTGCGTGGGTCGGCACCTGCGCGACGGCGCCGGGCGGAACGATCGATCGCGCCATATCTGTCGTTAGACGATATCGCGCACTCCCCAGGGCGCGTGCGATTGTGAATCAGGCGGGGGCGTAGAAGTCGAGGAACCGGCGATCGTGGTTCGCAAACGTCGCGCGTGCGTGGCAAACCCTCGAGAAGTTGTCGTCGGCAGTTGGCTAGGTGCGGCGTAGGAGCCGCAGGCTGCCGGTTGCACCGATCTCGGTGAATCGGCCGCTACGCAATGCCGGAAGGTAGATCTGCTCGTATGGCGGACGGCCACCGTCGGCAGGGTCGGCAAACACATCGTGAACCGCAAGCGTTCCGCCTGGAGCCACGTGTGTCGACCATCCTTCGTAGTCGAGACGAGCAGGTACCTCACCGTGGCCGCCGTCTACGAACAGGAACGACAATGGGGTCGACCAGTGGCGAGCGACCACTCGCGACTGCCCCACGACGGCGATGACCACGTCCTCCAGTCCGGCGTCGTCGATCGTGCCGCGGAACACCGGCAAGGTGTCCATCTTGCCGGTGCGGGGATCGACAACCGACGGATCGTGGTGCTCCCAACCCGCCTGGTTCTCTTCGCTGCCACGATGATGATCGACGGCGAAAAGGACCGTGCCCGCCGCTCGGGCCGCCGCACCGAGCCATACTGTCGAGCGGCCGCAATACGAACCGATCTCGACCATCGGACCGTCGACCGCACGTGCAGCGGTGAGTGCTGCGTCGTACAGCGCGTCACCTTCGTCAGCCGGCATGAAACCCTTCGCTGCGATCGCCCGCTCTCGCAAAGCCGGGCTGAGGGGTGCCGGGGGCATGGCGCGCACCATAATCGGCGTGTGTCACAAGCCGCGATCGGTCCGCTGAGCTTCGGGGACGAGGAAGTCGCCGCGACCCCGGGGTGGCGCCCGCCGACGTGGACGTTGCTCATCGCGCCAGTGGTGGCGGCGGCGGCGCTGGTTCTGATCGCTACCCGACACGATCCGCTTCTCTCGCCGGACTCGATCACGTACCTGTCGGCCGCCCAGCACGTTCGCTCCGGGCATGGATTGACCGACTTCACCGGCAAGCCCCTCGCCGTGTTCGGTCCCGTCTATCCCCTGCTGCTGTCACCCGGAGGCCGAAGCTTGGCGTGGGCGACGGTTGTCGGCATGGTCTCCATTGCCGCGGGCAGCGCGCTGACGGGCCTGCTGCTCCACCGCCGTGTTCGGCCAATCGTCGCTCTGGCCGGGGCGCTGGCGTTCGGTGCCAGCGAAGGTTTCGTGCACATGGCGTCGGTGGTCTGGAGCGAAGCTACCTACGCGGCCATCGCCCTTGCGACGTTGGTGGTCCTCAGGCGCAACTTGACCAACCGAACCGCGGCTGTCGCCGGGCTCCTCGCCGGTCTGGGCTTCCTGACTCGCTACGCAGGGGCCGGTCTCATCGTGACCGGGGCGGTGATGGTTGCTGCATCGTCATGGCGAACCGACGGCCGGATCGCGCTGATGAAGCCGCTCGGCGTGTTTGCGGCCGCCGCCGTAGGCGTCATCTCTTTGTGGGTCGTTCGCAACTTGATCGAGACGGGCCAACCACTAGGCCCGCGGTTCGAAGGTGGCGCCCATGAGCCCCTGAGCCGGACCGTGCGATTGGCGCTGATCGGCACTGCCCAGATCGTGGTCGGCGACAGCTGGTCCGAAACGGCGCTGGTCCGGATCGGCACTGCGCTCGTACTGGCCATGATCGTGCTGATCTGCCTCGCGGTGCAGAGCCGAAGAGCCGTCACCCTGGACCTCGGCATGGCAGCGTTCGCTGCGACCTCGTTCGGTGTACCGATCGTTGCCCGCATCGTCACGGCTAACGACATCGAACTGCGGGTGATGTCGTCGATGCTGATCCCGCTGATCTACCTCGCCAGCGTCACGTTCGACCGTTTCTGCAACAGGCGCACGGTCGCACTCGCGGGCACCGGGTTGCTTGCGTGGTGGATGTACCAGGGTGCGGCGTTCGCGGTGCGGTTCCCCGATCTGGCTCCGGGAGGCGCCGGGTACAAGGCACAGTTCGCCCCGAGCTTGTACGACGCGATCGATGCACTTCCGGACGATGCGCTGGTCATGACGAACAACCCCCAGCGGGTGTGGTGGTTCACGAACCGCGAGCCGACATTGATGGGTTTCACCAGGCCACGACCGGGTAATAGTCACTATCCGGTCAGCCCCGAACAAACGCTGCAAGAGGCGTGCTCCGGCCATTCCTACCTGGCCTGGTTCGACAGCCTTCAGAACGCCGGCGCCAGCCCGGAGCAACGCCGGCCCGACCTCGTCGCCCTCGTCGATCTGGTTAGTGAGACCACGGTTCCGGGTGGTCAGCTCTACCGGCTGGCGCCGCGTGACGCCGGCACATGCCGATCCGCCCCGGTGGATCCTGCTGGACAAGGATGAGCTCATGACCGCCCTCGACGATCTTGTGAAGCTGCTAGACCTCGAAGCGATCGAGGTCAACATCTTCCGTGGTCGCTCGCCCGACGAGAGCCGTCAGCGGGTGTTCGGTGGTCAAGTCGCGGGCCAGGCCCTGGTCGCCGCGACCCGGACGATCGACGACCCCAGCAGGCGGGTCCACTCATTGCACGCCTATTTCCTACGTCCAGGCGATCCACAGTTGCCGATCCTGTACGAGGTCGACCGGATCCGCGATGGTCGCAGCTTCACCACGCGGCGCGTCGTGGCGATTCAGCACGGCAAAGCCATCTTCAATCTCCAGGCCAGCTTCCACGTGCGAGAAGAAGGAGGCGATCATCAATTGACGATGCCGACCGACATTCCGGCGCCGGAGTCCCTTCCTGACTTCAAGACCCGCATGGCACCGTACAAGGAGCGAATGGGCGTGTGGTTCGACCGCCCGAGACCGATCGACATTCGCTACACGGATCGTGACCCGTTCAATCGCCAAGACAACCCCGCCGACGGGCAACGGGTCTGGATGCGCGCCGACGGGAAGTTGCCCGACGATCCAACGCTGCACGCCTGCATCGTGACCTACGCGAGCGACATGACCCTGCTCGACACGACGGTGTTGCCCTTTGGCCTGTCGTGGGACAGCCCGGGTATGCAGATGGCCAGCCTCGATCACGCCATGTGGTTTCATCGCCCGTTCCGCGCCGACGACTGGCTCCTCTACGACCAGAAGGCGCTGTCGACCAGCGGCGGTCGCGGGTTGGCGGGCGGGGCGATCTTCACGAGCGACGGCAGGTTGGCCGTCACCGTGGTACAGGAGGGCTTGGCAAGGATCGGTCCGCGATGAATTTCACGATGAGGTTGCGGCTCGCGTCTTGTGTCTTCACGTCCTTCGCTGCGCTGATCGTCGGGTGCTCCGACAACTCGTCCGGGGTCGATACCAGCTCTGCCGGCGCCTCCTCGACATCCGTTGCAGGCGTGGCAACGAGTACTGGTGCGGCCACCACTCCGGCAGCGCCTCTTGGCGATCCGGAGGTCGGTCTCACTGCGCTCGGCGAGTTCCACCAACCCGTCTTGCTGACGTACAGGCCGACCGACGGGCTGAGATATGTGGTCGAGCAGGCCGGAAAGATCGTGATCATGACGACCGAGGGTCAAGGTGGTGCCACGGCCCTCGACATGACCGACCTCACCAATGGCGAAGGCGAGCGCGGTTTGCTGGGCCTCGCCATCACCGCCGACGGCACCTTGGGCTACGTCAACTACACCAACAACGATGGCAACACCCGCATCGACGAGTACGCGATCAGTCCCAACGGAAACTTCGACCGTGCCTCACGTCGGGAGGTCCTCGGGTTCGATCAGCCGTACCCCAACCACAACGGTGGAGATGTCATCTTCGGGCCGGACAACATGCTGTACATCGGCACAGGAGACGGTGGCTCCGGAGGCGACCCCGACCGACGCGCGCTCAACCTCAGAGAATGGCTGGGCAAGATCCTGCGCATCGACCCGCACGCCAGCGCGGACGCGCCGTATACGGTGCCACCCGACAACCCCTTCGTCGCCGTCGATGGGGCTCGACCGGAGATCTGGTCGATCGGCCTGCGCAACCCGTGGCGATTCAGCTTCGACCGGTCGACCGGCGACCTGTGGATCGCTGATGTGGGGCAGGGTCAGTGGGAAGAGGTCGACGCGGCCTGGGCTGCCGACGGTGGTGGCCGCGGGCTGAACTTCGGGTGGAGCGCGTTCGAGGGCGACCACCGGTTCAACGCCGACCAATCGCCCGACGGGGTCACGCAACCGATCCACGAATACGAACACGTCGGACAGGACTGCTCGATCAGCGGCAGTGCGCTGTACCGCGGAGCCGCGATTCCGGCGCTCGTCGGCTGGTACGTGTTCGCCGACTACTGCAGCGGGCAGATCCGGGCCTTGCAGATCGCGGACCGTGCCGTCGTCAAACAGGTGCCCCTCGGCACGGCCGCCAGCGTCACCGCGATCAGCGAAGGGCCCGATGGCGAACTGTACGTGCTGAGCGGTGGAGGCCAGATCTACGCGATCACGCCAGCTTGAGCACCTCAGGCGACGCGTTCGAGCGTGACCGCACGCGCCGGAATGTCGGTTGAGACGACATGCACACGTACGGCCTCGCCCGGCGCCACGTGGTGAGCATCGAGTCGAGAGACGACCGGTAGATCACAGAATTGGATGCGCGCCCCGCGATCATCGACATCCGTCACGATCGCGCTGAACGTCCGCTGGGTCTGGGCACTCAGCAGCGCAACCTCGGCCAGCCCGATGACGGCCCGCTCGATCTGGTTCGCCGTGTCGTCGGCGCGCTTCATCACATCTGGCAACTTCGCGAACGCAGCCTCGATCTTGTCGGGGACGGGGTTGCCATTGGCGATCGCGAGCGCGGCCATCACCACGTAGCGGTCCGCGAGTCGGCGCAGTGGCGCCGTGCCGTGCGCATAGGCGGCCGCCACCGCCGAGTGCCAGGGACGCTGACCGGGGATGAACGGAACGTACGAGGCGCCTCCTCCGGCGCGGCGGATCGCCATCAGCATGGCGGCAGACTTCGCACTCTTGCCGTCGAGCGAACGTGCGAAATCGCGCGGGCTGGTCTTGGCTTCCCACACGATCCCGAGCGCGCGAGCAGTGTGGCGAAGGCGCGCCACGGCGCGCTCGTCAGGCTCGGGCATGACCCTGAACAATCCAGTCCCGGCCACGTACAGGAGATCGGCAATCGCCAGATTGGTGGCCAGCGACATCGCCGCGTTGTCGTCCTCTGATTGCAACCGCGGCCGAAAGAAGATGTCGTAGCCGCCATGCTCGGTTGCGTGTACGACTTGCTCGACGGGCTCGACGCGAGCAGCACCGCGCCCGTCTTCGGCCATCGCGATTCGCCGGGCCAATTCGGGAAATGCGCCGGGCAGATCGGTGGGCTTGACGGTCTCATAGGCCAACTTCGCCCGGCTGCGAATCGTCGAGCGTTCGACACCATCGAGCTTCGATTGACCCTGGTCATCGACGCGGACATGGAAGACCACAGCCGGCCGTACGCCATCGGGCAGCAGGCTTGCGGCCCCCTCGGCGAGCGCCGTTGGGTAGAGACCTGCCTTGCCATCGGGCAGATACTGGGTGGCGCCACGATGCCAGGCTTCGTTGTCCAGCGGATCACCGTCGTCGACGAACCACGCCACATCAGCGATGGCGTAGTGCAAGAGCAGATCGTTGCCGACCGTCTCGATGTGGAACGCCTGGTCGAGATCGGTCGAGGACGCCGGATCGAGCGTGACGAACGGCCAGTCGGTGCGATCGACATGTGCGCCAGGAGTGCGCTCGGCGGCGGCATCGGCTGCTTGCAACACATCTCTTGGAAACTCGGCCGGGATCTTGAACTGCCCTCGAATCCCCTGGAGACCGCGGAGGATGTCGTCGGTGAGATCGGCTCGAATGCGCACTTAGCGGCGCGCTCCCATGAACATCGTCTTCAGGGCGTCGTAGTGCTCGATGCAATGGCCCGCACCCATGACAACCGCCTCGAGCGGCATCGTCGACATCTTGACCGGGACCTGTGTCTCACGTTCGATGCGCTGAGCCAATCCACGCAGCAGACCGCCACCACCAACGAGATACATGCCGCGGACGAGGAAGTCCTGGGCCAGTTCGGGCGGTGCCTTCGACAAGCAGCGCACCACCGAGGCAGTGATGCTGCTGATCACATCATCGATCGCCAAGCGAATCTCTTCAGGGGTCAGCACCACTGTCTTGGGCAGGCCACTCATCAGATCGCGGCCGCGCACCTCTGCCTGGTTCTCGTCGCCGGTGGGGTCCGCCGAGCCGATGGCAACCTTCACCTCTTCGGCGGTGCGTTCGCCGATGGCTATGCCATGCTCGCGCCGGACGTAGGCCTGGATTGCCGCGTCGATGTCGAAGCTGCCGACGCGGACTGCTTCGAGGGCAACAATGCCGCCGAGGCTGATGACCGCCGTCTCACTAGTGCCACCACCGATGTCGATCACCATGTTGCCGACCGGCTCGTCGATCGGCAGGTCTGCGCCGATCGCTGCTGCCATCGGCTGTTCGATCAACTGCGCGTCTGCCGCTCCTGCACGACGGGCGGCGTCGGTGACTGCTCGACGTTCGACCTCGGTGATCGCTGAAGGCACGCAGATGACGACCTTCGGCCGGGTGAACCTGCTGACACCGACGCGCTGCAGCAACAGGCGGATCATGCGCTCGGTGATCTCGAAGTCTGTGATGGCGCCTCCTCGAAGCGGACGGACCGCGACGATGTAACCGGGTGTACGACCGATCATCTGCCATGCCTCGCGCCCAGTGGCCAGCACCTCGCCGGTCTGCCGGTTGAGGGCGATGACCGAAGGCTCGTTGAGCACGATGCCGCGGCCCTTCATGTAGACGAGCGTGTTCGCCGTCCCGAGGTCGATCGCCAGGTCGCGAGCCATGAGCTAGTCCGTCGGCTCCTGTGATTCGGTGTCGGGTGCCTCGTCGACGCCACGAGAATCGGGCTGATGCGATGGGCGGACACGGTCCATGACCTCACGACGAGATTCAGGTGACAGGGCGTCGATGTGTCGCCGGAAGCTGGTGAGGCCGGCGTCTTGACGTGGACGACGGGCGTAGGCGATGAGCCCGATCACGATCAGCAGCGCGATGGCTGCAGCAGCGATGACCGCCGTCACGACTGGTTCCGCTGACCCGGCGAGGCCGCCTGCACTGAGGCCGCATCCACGGGCGCGCCGGCCGCGATGCCCCAATCGGCACGGTCCTGCCACGTCTCGCGCTTCCAGATCGGCGCGCTCAACTTCAACGCATCGATCGCGAAGCGGGCAGCCTCGAAGGCTTCGGCGCGGTGAGGAGCGCTGACGACCGCGATGACCGAGCTCTCGCCGAGAGCCAGCGTGCCCGTTCGGTGGAACAAGACCACCCTGCCGGTTCGCGGCCAGCGCTGACGCAATTCGACGTCGATTGCTTCAAAGCGCGGCACAACCTGTTCCTCGTACGCCTCATAGGTCAGCGACTCAACATGGTCGCGCAACACACCCTGATCGTCGACCGCATGGTCGCGAACGGTACCGCTGAACAACACGACAGCACCACAGTTCGGCAGCACTGCCCATTCGTAGGCAGCGGCGATCGGCAACGGATCACTGGTCAGGCTGAGCCATGAGTTACCGCTAGCCGGAGGTTGCACAACTGCCCATCGTAGCCCGCCGCTCAGCAAGCGACACCGGGGCATCGTGGGGCGATGCCCGCGGCGACCTCAGGATCGGTAACCTCTCCGGCTCGTGGAGCGGAGTGAGTGGCCCGATGATGACGCCGCGGACGGAGACGCGTATCCGCCGGCTCCATTGCCGGCTCACGAACGTGCGTGGCGGCACCCGTCCGAGATTGGCAGGGCCGTGTGGGTTCACTCCGAGCCGCCCATCGCTGTCGGTCGCGGGCTGCTGGTGACGACCGGCGCTATCGGCGGCTTGCTTTCACTTGCCGTGCTGTGGGCGATGTTGCCGTCTGCGGGTCGAGGCGGTCTCGCCTCACCGACCGTCGTCGTCAGCACGGCGAACGACGCACCCACCGCAGTCATCACCGCCCGGCCCGACACACTCGTGGCGACATCGCTCGACGAACGCCTGCCGGGGACAACCCTGCGCACGACGGCCGCCCCGGTCAACGACGTGCCCCCACAGCGGAGCCCGGCGACGACCCTGCCGGGGCCGGAGACGTCGGAAACGACAACGCAAAGCGCCGAGCTGTCCCAAGCGCCGGTTGCTGTCGGCATCGGCGACTCGATGGTTATCACGACGGCGCGAGCGGTGCGTGGGCGAAAGGTCCTGACCCTCACCGACGCTGACGGCAACCCGCACGACGCGACGGTGCTGATGGTGGATCGCGATCGAGGTCTGGCGGTGTTGTCGGCCGACGTCGCATCGGTGACAACGTCGTACGGGATCGGTCCCGCGGCTCATCCAGGCGACGTCGTCACGGTGGTTGGATCAACGCCGATCTCGGCGAACGTTGGAATCGACGCTGATGGCCATCTCACACTGGATGCGTGGGCGGACTCAACGCCGGAAGGCACTCCGATTCTGAATGCCGCTGGGCAGTTGGTCGGCATCTGCAGCCAAGGCACTGCGGGTTTCGAGTTCGTCAGCGTCGCGAACGTCGGCGAGATGCTTCCGCCGGCCAAGCCCGCAAAGCCGACGCCGTGGCTGGGGATCAAGGTGACCGCAGCTGATGACAACGTGCTGACGGTCACCTGGCTGGACCCCGACGGTCCCGCAGCCGGAATTGGCCTCGTCCTCGGCGACGTCATCAGCGCAGTCGACGGAGCGCCTGTCGGCACTCCGGACGAGTTGAAGGCTGCAATCGCCGCGTACGCGCCGGGCGATGTCGTCAACGTCACCGTCACACACGCCGACCTGACGATCGTCGAGGTCGCGATCACACTGGTCGCCGCACCCTCAATGTAGGGATGGCAATGTAGGGATGGGCGATGTGGTCAGCGGGCCGCGCGTCTGCGTTGGGCTCGACGTACGCCCCGCCAGGTGAAGATGCCGGCGGCAAGCAGCACGGCGGCGAGGCCACTCAAGGCGATCTCCTGGCGGCGTTTCGGGCTGACCATGGTCCACCACTTGCCTTCGGTTCCCTCCACGTAGGCCTGTTCGTTGGTCACCGTCGGTGCCCAACCCTCGGCCTTCAGCCGATCGTTGGCGACGAGCCACGGCCATCGTGTGTAGCTGCGCAGTCCCGGCGGGATCGGGCCCCTTTGGAATCGCCAGCGCAAGTTGCTGATGACCTCGGTGACCCGGTCGGGCAGCTTGAGGCGCGGCACCGCTCCGGCCAACGCGCGAACCCGCTCGCCCGCCACCCAGCCATCGGGCGCGACGTTGTAGACGCCGTCGAGGCGCTGCTCGGCGGCGAGCACGACTGCGGAGGCGAGATCGTCGAGGTGAAGGAACTGTGCCGGGGGGTCGTCCTCGCCGAACCGTTGCCCCATTCCGGCGGCAAGCGCGGCCGCGAGTCCGACAGTGCTGTCGGCGGCCATCGCTACTGCAGGTCGCAGCACCGTGACGGTCCGATCGGGTGCGGCGAGCCGCCATTCGTCGGCCAGCTGCTCGACGGATCCGAGTTGACGTGCATAGACGAACTCGACATCGGGTCGCAAGACGGCTTCTTCGGTGATCGGTATCGGGTTGTTTGCCCAGGCCCCGTACACCATGGCCGATGAGACCAGTACCAGATGTCGAGCATGCTCGGCTTCGGCGAGCGCTGCTGTCACACCTTCTGTCGCGCTCTGCCGGCGGCGGGCCCTGGCGTCGGCATCCGCCGACGCAAGCCAGATGACGAGATCGCTGTCGCCGGCCAGACCTTCGATGAGGTCGGGGCTGCGATTCAGTCGTTCGACGACGCGTTGACCGAGGCTGTCGGATCCGTCGCTGACCCACACGGTGGTTGTCGTCGAAGCGACCGGCATGACGACGGACGCTAGCGCCGACACAGGCCGTAGGCTCGCGTCATGGCAGACGGACCAGGGTCCGAGAACCCGTTCGAGAACCCCTTCGAGAACCTTCCGATGTTCGGTGATCTCGCTCGTGCACTCGCTGGTCAGGGCCCACTCAACTGGGATGCGGCCCGACAGTTCGCCGCGCTGGCCGCCAGCGGTGGAGCGACCGAGGCCAACATCGATCCGACGGTGCGGATCAAACTCGCTGAGCTGGCCCAAATAGCCCAACTGCACGTCCGCGACCTGACCGGCTTCGATGGTCCATCGCCCGAGGTGCTGCCCGTGACGGCCGGCGCCTGGGCGCAGCGCACCCTCGAGGCTTACCGACCGCTGTTCACCGAGTTGGCCACATCGCTCGGCAAGCCCGTCGAGCCATCGGATGCCGAGGCCCTCGATCCCAATGCCGACCCGATGATGGCGATGATGGCAGGGCTCAGCAAGATGATGGCTCCGTCGATGATGGGCATGGCGGTCGGCTCGATGGTCGGACGGATGGCGACGCACGCCTTCGGCCAATATGACCTGCCGATCCCGCGTCAGGACTCCAGCATCACCGTACTGCCGGGCAACATCGACCGATTTGCGCAGGAGTGGAGCATCTCCGTCGACGAGATGCGAATGTGGGTGCTGGCTCAAGAGCTAACCGGCCATGCCCTGTTCTCGATCACATCGCTACGCGAGGGATTCGCCACGTTGGTGCGCCGTCACGTCGGTGCTTTTCGACCCGACCCCGAGGCGATCGCCGAGAAGCTCTCTTCTCTCGACAGCGACGAGGGTGACCCGATGCAGGCGATGCAGCAGGTGCTCAGCGATCCGGCGGTCCTGCTCGGTGCTGTGCAATCACCCGAGCAACGCGAGCTCCAGCCGTCGCTCGACGCGGCCGCCGCTGCCGTGGTCGGCTACGTCGACTACATGGTCGATGGGGTGTCCGTGCGGGTGATCGGTGGCGACGCCTTGCGAATCGCCGAAGCGGTGAGACGCCGGCGGGTGGACCACAGCTCCGAGGACGTCTACATGGAGCGACTGCTCGGGCTTCGCATCACACACAACCAGGTCCAGCGTGGCAAGAACTTCGTCGCGGGAGTGGTTGATCGAGTCGGCGAGGCTCGGCTCAGTGTTCTTCTCGCCCGCCCGCAGGCCTTGCCGACCCCGGCCGAGATCGACGCGCCGGGTTTGTGGGTCGCCCGCCTCGAACTGCCCGGCGACTAGTCACGTTCGCGGTCGAACGGCCGAGCGAGCGTGAGCGCGCCGACTGGACGTACAGCCCCAACGCAAGCGCACCGATCAGGCCAACGGTCAGAAAGCCAACTCGACCCGGGAACGTGAACAGGACGGGAACGACACCGGCCATTGCCCAGGACAACTGGAAACGTGTCTCGAACTTGGCGAATGCCCTGCCCTGGTTCGCGTCGGGCGCATCACGCTGGACGATCGAATCGAATGCCATGCGACCGATGCCGGAGGCCATGTTGACCACTGCGGCCAGAACGATCGCCGCGCCGACTCCGCCGAAGATGGCTGCACCGATGCCCGACAAGGTGATCAGAATGATCGCGGTCGTCAGCATCAGTTCCTCACGGAGTCTGCCGCGCAACGGCGAGGCGAGGCCATTGCCCGCCATCAGCCCGGCCGAGGAGGCGCCGATCACCACGCCGATCCACACGTTGCTGTAGTTGTTCTCCCGCAGCCAGAAGAGCAACTCGAAGAACAGGAAACCGATCACTGCCCGGATCAGGCTCATTGCAACGGCAGCCGAACGAAGCGACGCGTTGCGCAGCTCCATCCGTTCCGCCGGCTGCGCGGAAGGGGCAACGGCTCCACGCGGCAGGCCCGATGCGGCAACCACCGCGCACCCGAACATCACGACGCCGAACATCAGCGACAGCTTCGGGGAGATGGCTGCCAACGCGCCCGCCGGCGCGGCAGCGAGCGCACCGACCGCGCCCGAGATCAGCCCGAGCTTGGAGTTTGCCTCGACGAGTTCGGTCTTGCTGTTGACAACGGTTGGTATCAACGCAGAGCGCGACACCGAATACGTCTTCTGCAGGATCATCACGCCGAAGGACAGGGGGAACAGCAGCAGGTCGTCGAGGTGGAAGATCATGATGATGAACAACAGCGCGCGTCCGACTGCGGTCATCTGCATGATGAATCGCCGGCCGCCCGGGGCCCGATCGATGAATGGCCCGATGAACGGAGCGACGATCGCGAATGGCGCAAAGCTGACCAGCAGATAGAGCAGCACCTTGCTGCGGGCCGCGTCGGGGCTGATCGAGAAGAACAGCGACCCGGCAAGCGAGACGACCATCGCCACATCGCCCGCTGTCATGAATGCATGGGTTCGCGCTAATCGCTTGAACGGCGACAGTTGCATGCCCGGCCGCGGAAGCGGGACAGGAGGGCGCCGGCCACTTGACACGCTGGCATGGTAGGGCCATCGCTCGCCCAACGAGGGACTAGTCCTTCGAGCGGTCGTACTTGTAGCCGAGCCCGCGGTAGGTGATGATCCGTGTCGGGCTGGTCGGGTCCGGCTCCACCTTGGCCCGCAGACGCTTGATGTGCACGTCGAGGGTCTTGGTGTCCCCGACGTAGTCGCTGCCCCAGACCCTGTCTATCAACGTCTCGCGCGGCAGCACCCGACCGGCGTTGGCCAGCAGCAGGTGCAGCAGCTCGAACTCTTTCAGTGGCAGAGCGATGTCCTGGCCGTCGACTGTCACCCGATGTTCGTCGGGATCGAGCACGACGTCGCCAACGGCCAGCGAGCCGGGAGACAACTCCGATGCCGTCGAGTTGTCGCCGGGAGATCGCCGGAGAACCGCCCGCATGCGGGCAATGACCTCGCGCATCCTGTATGGCTTGGTGATGTAGTCGTCGGCACCGACCTCGAGACCGACGACGGTGTCGATCTCGGCGCCCTTCGCCGTGACCATGATGATTGGTACGTGACTTCGTTTGCGCAGCTGCCTGCACACGTCGATCCCGCTCAATCGGGGAAGCATCACATCGAGCAGCACGATGTCGGGCTGCACCTCGTCGAACACTTGGACGGCCTCGAATCCGTCTCCGACCGCGACGACCCGAAACCCCTCGCGGGTCAAGCCGATCGTCAGGGCCTCGACGAAGCTCGGCTCATCCTCGACGACGAGAACGACAGGCTGCGTGGTCATAGTTGCGTCGTCATGTTTCCGCTGTCGGGATTCGGATGGTGAACACAGAGCCCTCCCCCTCGCGGGATTGAACTGTGACTTCCCCGGAGTGGTTGGTTGCGACGTGGCGAACGATCGACAGACCTAGGCCTGTGCCTCCCGTGTCGCGACTGCGGGCACGGTCAACGCGGTAGAAGCGCTCGAAGATGCGATCGATGTCTCGAGCGGGGATCCCGACGCCGGTGTCGGTCACCGTGATCGCGATCCAGCCGTCCTCGAGACGAGACTCGACCCCGACTTCCGATCCGGTGTCGCTGTACTTCACGGCATTCTCGATCAGGTTGGCGATCGCCGAGACAAGCTGTCGGTGACTGCCCACCACGTGCAGGTCGCCCGGACCGCTGAACACGCCCAGCTTGATCGAGTGATGCTCGGCAGCTGCTTGGGCGCGCCCGATCGCATCGTCAATCACCTGGGCGATAGCGACGACATCTTTGGCGGCAGCACCTCCCAGCTCAGTTCGTGACAGCTCGAGCAGATCGTCGATCGTTCTCGCGGCGCGGTGCGCCTCGTTGACCAACTTCTCGGCGAGACCGCGTGCGGCCGTCGGATCGTCCATGTCGACAAGCGCTTCGGCCAGCACCGCGAGCGCGCCGACCGGAGTCTTCAGCTCGTGGCTGATGTTGGCGACGAAGTCGGTTCGCACCGCATCGAGGCGGGCACGTTCGCTGACATCGTCGACGGTCACCAATGCACCGCCGTCTTCGAGCGGGATGGCGTGTATTGCCAATACGGTCCGCGGTGGGCCGATGAACTCGACGGTCTGACCGCTGGCAAGACCACGGACAGCCTGACGCACGTGGCGCTCGACAGCCTCCTGGACCAGCACAGCGGCGTGTCCGTGATACGTCCGGGCCGCGATGTTCTCCACCCTGGTCTGCCCGCTCGGATCGGCCAGCACCACCCCGATGGGAAGGGCGTCGAGAGCTCGACGCAGGTGCAGGACCTCGGCCTCGAGCTCGGCGAGCCGGGACTGAACGACACTGGTATCCGGTTCGACAACCGCAGGTAGTCGTCGACGACGAATCGTCATCACGGCGTGGGTTCATCCTGCGGGGGGCGCATCACCCGTGGCAGTTCACCGGTGTCGTCGTTGCGCAGCCTGAAGCGCTGGGCCCCGTGGTGTTCGGGCAGCCAGCCGGTGATCACGAATCGCACTCGCTCGCCGACGTTGACAGCGTGGTCACCGATCCGCTCGTAGAAACGTGCAACCACGGCCAACTGCACGGCAACCTGCAAATCGATTCGCCCGGCCGCGTGACTTTCGAAGATCGCCTGGACGAACTGCTACTGCAAGCCGTCGAGGTAGGAGTCCATGTCGTCGATCGCCGCTGCTTTGGCCGCATCGTTCTCGACGAACGACTCGATTGCCGCCGTGTACAGCTGCTGAGCCTGCTCACCCATTCGCGAGATGATCCCGCGCAGCTTCGGATCGAGATCGTGCCCGTAGATTCGCCGCGCTGCTTTGCAGATGTTGCAGACGAGGTCGGCGGAGCGTTCGACGTCGGCAATCATCTTCAGCAGGGCGACGACCTGGCGAAGGTCGCTGGCGACGGGTGCCTGCAGCGCCAATATCCGGTAGCAGTGCTCCTCGAGATCGAGCGAACGGGCATCGATCTCGTCGTCGCCCTGGATGATGTAGTCAGCGCCCTCGAGGTCGCCGTCCAGCAACACTGCGGTAGCCCGCGGAATGGACTCGGTGACGGAGGCAGCGAGGCGCACCAGTTCGGCGCGAGCGTCGTCGAGATCGTTGTGGAAGCCCCTGCGTAGTTCGCCCATCACCAGTACCTACTCGTCATGTGCCGCTCCATAGCCTCATAGTCGGGCTCGTCGACCAGCACGGTAGTTGGAAATGAACAAAACGACATCCACGGACAAAGTAACGACGACAGGTGTCGCCAAACCTCAAGCGAGATGAACGAGAGGTGAACAGCAAGCCAACGGGGCGAAAATCAGCGCCGCTGGCGATCGGCGACCCACTGATAGAAGCGTTCCTGCGCATCCCCGACAGTGAAGAGCTCCGGACCACGGCGCTGCCACGCTCCGTCTCCATCCATTTCCCAGCGCACGACGTCGTCGGCGAACTGCGTGGTGAAAACGTGATCGAGCCAAGCCCGATGCTTCGGATGGTCCACCGGCACCAGCACCTCGATGCGCCTATCCAGGTTGCGTGGCATCCAGTCGGCGGAACCGATCAGGAAGAGTGGGCTGCCCTCGTCGCCATGGCCGAAGCGGACGATGCGCGAGTGCTCGAGATAGCGGCCGAGAATCGATCGCACGCGGATGTTCTCGCTCATTCCGGCGACGCCTGGGCGCAGGCAACAGATACCGCGGATGGCCAGGTCGATCTGAACGCCCGCGTTGCTCGCTTCATAGAGGGCCTCGACCAGCTCGGGGTCGCCCAATGAGTTCAACTTCGCAGTGATGCGACCGTCTTCGCCCAAGGTCGCCTCGTGCTCGATCAGGTCGATGAGCTGCCCGCGAAGGTCGCGCGGCGCAACCAGCAACGAGTAGTAGTCGTGGGCCCGGCTGTAACCGGTGAGGTGGTTGAAGAGCTGGGCGACGTCGTCGCCCACAGGCGGGTCGCAGGTGAGGAAGCCAACGTCTTCGTACAGGCGCGCTGTGCGCGAGTTGTAGTTGCCGGTGCCAATGTGGCAGTAGCGGCGCAACCCGTCCTCGTCGGCGCGCACCACGAGGACGCATTTTGCGTGTGTCTTGAGCCCCACGAAGCCATACACAACGTGCACTCCGGCGCGTTCCAACGCTTTGGCCCACGTGACGTTGGTGGCCTCGTCGAACCTGGCCTTCAGTTCGACCAGCACGGCGACCTGGACGCCGCGCTCGGCGGCGCGTATGAGGCTTCGGGCTATCGGACTGTCGCCGCCGGCCCGATAGAGCGTCATCTTGATGCTCTGAACTCGGGGGTCGTCGGCGGCCTGGGCGATGAACGATTCGATGCTGCTGGCGAAGCTCTCGTAGGGGTGGTGGGCCATCAACGGGCGCTCGCGGATCACCGAGAAGATGCTGCGATCGGCTTCTTCTGCGGCGGCAATGCGGCCGGCAGTGACCGGCGGCCATGGACGATCCTTCAACTCCTCGATGTCGAGGGCGTGCAGCTGCCACAGGCAGGTGAGGTCGAGCGGAGCGCGGTGCGACGTGACGTCGTTGGGACCGAGGTCGAGCTCGCGTAGCAGCAACTCGAGCATCTCTTGGCTGATCCCGGCTTGCACCTCGACCCGCACGGCCCGACCGAAACGTCGACGGCGAAGCTCCATCTCTACTGCGAGCAGCAGGTCGTCGGCCTCTTCGTCTTCCAGGGTCAGGTCCACGTTGCGAGTGACCCTGAAGACAGCGTGCTCCTCGACGACCATCCCCACGAAGAGGCTGTGCAACTGCGCTGCGATCAGCTGTTCCGCGGGCAGGTACCGAATGCCGTCGGGCAACCCGACGAGGCGCGGGAACACGGTCGGCACCTTGACCCTGGCAAAGCGTCGCTCGCCGGTATCGGGGTCGCTGACCATTGCGGCCAAGCTCAGCGCCAGGTTGGAGATGTACGGAAACGGGTGCGCCGGATCAACGGCCAGCGGTGTCAGAACGGGGAAGATGCGCTGTTCGAAGATGTCGACGAGGTAGGTCCTGTCGCGTTCGTCGAGCTCGTCCCACGACACCACCCGTACCGCGTGCTCGGCCAGTTCGGGGACCAATACGTCGAGGAACAACTTCTCCTGCTCGATCACGAACGCCTCGACGTTCGGGCCGATGGCAGCGAGCTGTTGGCTGGGCGTCAGGCCACCGGTCGAAGAGCCCGCCACACCAGCGGCAACTTGGTCCTTCAAGGCCGAGATGCGAACTTGGAAGAACTCGTCGAGGTTGGAAGAGCAGATGGCCACGAACTTGAGGCGTTCGAGCAGCGGGATGCCGGATTCGTGAGCCAAGGCCAGCACGCGCCGGTTGAAATCGAGCCAACTCAGCTCTCGGTTGAGCAGCCGGTCGGACATCTGCGTACTACCCGTTCAGTCGCCCTCTGGAATGCCGAGATCCCATTCCAGGGAGATCCGTTCGCGCTCCGCATCACGCACGATTCGTTCGCGGTTGCGCCGGAACTGGGGATCGTCGCGTGGCAGCAGCACCAGACGGGCCATGACTCGTGTACGGAACTCTTCGAGCACGGTGCGATCGCCGTAGTCGCTGTACAGCTCCCAATGTGGTGACACAGGGCCGAGATACACGATGCGCACGTGCGCTCGTGGCGGCTCGTTGGTGACTTCGGTCATGGAGATAGCTTCCCTTCTGCGCCAACTCGGCTGCGCCAATTCGGCGGCTGGAGTGTATCGGCAGGGGTGCCTGGCTATGCCCGCATAGTGGTGGTATAAAAGCCAGCTTGAACGGGAACCAAAACACTTTGCGAGACGTCTATAGCTAGCAACAGCTAGCTAGCGAAGTGTTGCCGCCACCGGAGTCACCCAATGGGCTTTGACGGGCGCACCATTAGACTGCGCCAGATCGCGGTCGACGAAGGAGACACGATGCACCGGATCGAGAGCCCCACCGAGGTCGACACCATCACCGCATGGATGTCGGAAGGTAACTGCCGCAACTATCCGCCGGCAGTTTTCTTCCCCAGCGATGGCGTCGGCGTCGACCGAGCCCGCAAGATCTGCACCGACTGTCCAGTTGCGCTCCAATGCCTGGAGTACGCCCTCGAGGAACGAATCGAGCACGGCGTTTGGGGCGGCTGCAGTGAGCGTGAGCGCCGCCGCATCCTCAAGCGTCGCCGAGTCGCCAACTGACGCGAGACCTGACGCGAAACGACGCCGGGAGCGTTGAAGCTCCGGCGCCGTGTCCAGATGAGAATTACTGCTGAAGTGACTAGCTGAGACGACGAATCAGGTCGTCGTGGAGTCGTCGACGGTCTTCTCGGCGGGCTTGGTCTCTCCGGTCTTGCCACCCTCGGTCAGCCCCTCTTTGAACTCCTTCTGGGCTTTGCCGAGGTTCTTGGCCAACTTCGGCAACTGAGCGCCTCCGAACAGCACCAGAACGACGACAAGAATCAGAATGATCTCCGGCGGATCGAGGAATGCGAACATGCCGTCACGCTACCACCGCAGAAACGCGAGCGGCATGCGCCCGTCACGCACTCGTGCGGCGAGTTGCCTGCGCGCGTTGGCGGCGCAAACGCCGGCGCTCGCGCTCTGAAAGACCGCCCCAGATGCCGAACTTCTCGCCGTTGACAAGGGCATACTCGAGGCAGTCGAGCCGAACGACGCACCCGCGGCATACTTCCTTCGCTTCGCGAGTTGACGCGCCGCGCTCGGGGAAGAACAGGTCGGGGTCGACTCCGAGACAGTTGGCCTCGTCTTGCCAACTGCGCCCGTCCGGTCCGTCCCTATCGTCGAGAACTCGGTCGCCGTGATCCCGGTTGATGTGATTCTGCATGATGGCCTCCTGCCGTTGGGCCCCTTCGTCGAAGCGTGATGACGCTCCTGTAATTACACAGACGTCATTCTCCACTATCACACATGGTTTGCGCAAGAGGTGATTTCGAAATGTCGTCTTGCAGGCACGACACAGGTTGCTCGCCGAAAGCCGTTCTAGCCGCCGGAAGGGTTGTGGTCGCCCTCGCGCGCAACGTAAAGATCTTCGCGAAGGCGGGTGAGCCACGACTCGAGGGCCTTCGTCAGCCGTCGCGTGTCGCCGGTCGCGAACAGATCCATCACCAGTCCGGTGAAGGTCGCCTTGATGAGTGACGCCTGCAGCGCTGCGCGTTCAGGCTTCAATCCCTCCGACACCAGGCGCCGTTCCACGTCGTGACGCCACACACCGATCTGGTCGGCGCGGACGTCGCCGGCGAGACCGGTGACGGTCGGCTCCAGTGTCGCTGCCTCGTAGTTGAGCCGGACCAGCGCCAGGTTCTGGGGTGTCGCGCACAGCCACTTCCACCATCGTCGGTACAGCTCGACCTGGGTCAGCTTCGGCGAACGTTGCAGCCATCTGCGTTGAACATCGATCTGCTGATCGATCGCCCGCGCCAGTGCGGCCGTGATGAGCTCGTCCTTCGACCCGAAATGGTGCATCAGCCGGTTGATGCTGACGTCGAGAGCCGACGCCATCGGACGCAACGTCGTCTGCGCAAGCCCTTGGTCAGCGAGGTAGACGACTACCCGGTCGAGCAGCTCGCGTTTGAGTCGCGGATCGGGGGTGCGGGCCACGACGGGTCACCCTACTTCGAGCAGCTCCGATACCCCTTGGTACTCCGCCAGCTCCCGCGGCAAGAAACTGCGAATCTTCAACGTGGCGCATGTGGTCACCATCGACGGGTCGCTGACAGCGCTCGACAGAGCGACACGCAGCTCGTCGACAACCGCCTGGCTCGATGACCGCGACGTGACCAATGGAAGGCAGGGGATGCGCGGACACTGACCCACGACATGCAGATCACCTTGATCGAGGAACGACCACGAGACCGCGTCGATCGCTGCCAGGTGGCATCGGCCGGCGCGAATCGCCTCGATGCTCCGGGCGTGAGCGCCTGTCCACTCGACGTCATCCAGCGCGACGCCGTGAGCGAGCGCCACTGCTTGCAGGCTGATCCATCCGGACAGGCTCTGCGGGGCGTTGACGGCGACCCGCAGGTCGGGGCGGTGCAGGATGTCTGCCACGTCGGAGTCGGTACGACTGACAAGAACTGATCGGTAGGTTCCATCGACGGCATCATCGACTGCGCAATCGAAGGTGCCGACCACATGCACCAGCGTCGCCAGCTCCGTGACCAGCGGCCAACCACAGGTCTGACCGAGAACCAGGTCGTCGCGCTTGCACGCGTCGTCCGGGTCGGTCTCCCAATCGAGCGCAGGTGCGGCAAACGACAGTCGTGAGCGGACTTCATCCCACAGTCGTTCGAAGGACGGCCGGACAGGGTTGAACGGGTACATCGCCAGCGAGGCGATGGTCATCGAAGACCTCGTGCGCCGAAGGGGCGCGCTCCCGGCGACAGCGGGTGGTCCGGCTGGCAGAACGGGCGGACGAAGTTGCGCCTGGCGACCTCGAAGTAGCCGCGTTGGTAGAACCCGGCACCAACCGCGGCCCGCTCATCGCCTCCGAGCTCGCGGTTCAACTTTGGCAGTGCGTACCAAGGCGTCGATGGGTCGGCGTGATGCGTGTGATGAAGGTTGTTGTTGAGGTACATCAGCGACATCACGGGCCCTGCTTTGACCACCGCTGATCTCGTGCCTTCGGCGACCGCGCAGTGCTCGACGAACGAGCGCAGGAGCGTGAACGACTGGCCCATCACCACGAATCCGACGAGGTACAGCCAGGCCGGGATCCCGACGACACCGAACAACCACCAACTCAGTACCGCCGCTCCTGTGAGATGGGCGGCCCAGCGACGCCTGGCCCGGCGGTCGGTCCTGACGGTTCGCAATTCGTGTAAGAGGAACCGGCCGATGCTGTGAACGGATCCGATGCTCAGACGCCCGGCCATCGTGCGCGTCACAAGGATGTAGGAGCGTTTGACCGTGCCTGCTGTTGCCCAATCCTCGGGACGCAGGTAGAAGGACTCGGGATCGAATTGGGGATCGGTCAGGTCGGTGTGGTGGTGCACGGTGTGGCTGCGCCGGTACCGCAGGTACGGCAGCCACAGTGACAGGGGTGCGATGGCCAGTGCAGTGTTGACGCCGCGCCACCCGGTCGGGTGACCGTGCAGTGCTTCGTGCTGCAACGACATGTAGAACCCGCCGAGGAGTGCGAGGACGGCCAGCGATACCGGCCACGGCAACGAGCGGTGCAGAAGAATGACGACCAGCCACGCGGTGTAGAAGGCAGCGAACAACGCGATCGTCAACCACTCGATCGGACCCCTCTGTTGTGCCCGCGCAACCACTGCCTTCTCCTTCCCAGCTGCGCTTCCAGCTGCGTTGTCTACATTGTGTATCGGCCGGAACCTCCAGACCTGCAATTCCACAACTAAAACATCAATATGATAGGCTGTTCCACGATACGGGTCGATTCTGCATCGTGGAACGACCGGTGGAGAAGACGGAGCCGATTCGATGAGCGAACAAGATGATCTCGATCTCGCGACACTGAGCAACGAAGACCTCGTCGCGCAGATGCACGACGATCTCTACGACGGCCTCGCCGATGAGGTCCTTGAAGGCACGACCATTTTGCTCGACCGCGGATGGGGCCCCGACAAGGTGCTCAACGATGCGCTCGTCGAGGGCATGCGAATCGTCGGCATCGACTTTCGCGACGGAATCCTCTTCGTTCCCGAGGTGCTGCTGGCCGCCAATGCCATGAAGGCCGGGATGGCCATCTTGCGCCCGCTGCTGGTCGAGACGGGCGCTGAGCCGATCGGCAAGGTCGTCGTCGGCACGGTCAAAGGCGACATTCACGACATCGGCAAGAACCTCACAGCGATGATGCTCGAGGGCGCAGGCTTCGAGGTGATCGACCTCGGCATCAACACCGACGTCGACAAGTTCCTGGCCGCGCTCGAACTGCACCAGCCCGACATCCTCGGAATGTCGGCGTTGCTGACCACGACGATGCCGTACATGAAGGTTGTCGTCGACACCCTGATCGAGAAGGGCCTTCGCGACAAGTACCTCGTGCTGGTCGGTGGAGCTCCGCTCAACGAAGAGTTCGGCAATGCTGTCGGCGCCGACGCCTACTGCCGCGACGCCGCTGTCGCCGCCGAGACGGCCAAGGCTCTGGTCAAGTCACGTCGCGATCGTTTGAAGGCCGAGCCACCCGGCCCCTCGGTGGCCTGAGGCTGCGGACACGGTATGGCTGTCGCGCCCCTCGTCATCGCCTGTGGAGCACTGGCTTCGGAGCTACGCGCCGTCCTCAAGGCGGCGGGTCTTGCCGACGCTGTCGAGGTGATGTACCTGCCCGCCAACCTGCACAACCGACCGGAGCGAATCGTCCCAGCGCTGGAACCGTTGCTCGACAGCGCTGCGGCTCAGCACCGTGCCGTGTTCGTCGCGTATGCCGACTGCGGTACAGGCGGTGCCCTCGACGCGCTGCTCGAACGACACCCGGAGGCGACGCGACTTCCGGGCTCGCACTGCTACGAGTTCTTCAGCGGGACCGAGCAGTTCGAGGCAATCCACGAGGAAGAGCTCGGCACCTTCTTTCTCACCGACTTCCTCGCCAAGCACTTCGAACCGCTGCTCTGGCAAGGGCTCGGTCTCGATCGACATCCACAGTTGCTCGATCTCTACTTCGGCAACTATCGGCGTGTCGTGCTGATCTCGCAGACCAACTCCGAGGCGATCGTCGAGATGGGACGTGCTGCAGCGAAGCGACTCGGTCTCGAGTTCGAACATCGCCACGTCGGGCTCGAGCCATTCGGGGATGCGGTCTCCGAAGGTGTCGCTGTCTCGCTGTCGCGGAGGGTCGCGTGATGGCCCGCACTGGCCGTAGCAATCGTGAGCTGATCGTGATCTATTGGCGCGACATCCCGGCGCAGGTCAATGGCCAAGAAGGACGCGACCGTCATCAGGTGGTGCTCGGCGGCAAGTTTCAGCGAGCGATCGACCGTGCCAAGCGCAAGGCCAATATCTACACGGCGGATGAAGAGGTCGCACAGTGGCGCCGGGAGAGCCGGCCGATCACGGGTGACCTTGCGATCGAGGCACAGGCGGCGGCGGATGCGATCGAACGCGAGTACCGCCCCGACCGACTCGGTCTGCTCGCGTACTACGGCGGTTGGGAGGCTGACGTGGTGAGCAACGGCGCGATCGACCGCGATGTTCTCGCTGCGCTCGAAGAGCTCGGCGAAGACGAGGAAGACAGCAACGAACCCAACCAAGAACAACCCAACAAAGAGGAAAGCGAACGCTCATGACCGACACCGTTGTCAGCTCGGCCACACGTGAGGTGGTGATCGGGTTCGAACGACCTTTCGTGATGATCGGCGAGAAGATCAACCCGACAGGGCGCAAGCTGCTGGCCGAGGAGATGAAGGCCGGCGACTACAGCCGTGTCGAGGTCGATGCACTCGCCCAGGTGGCGGCGGGCGCGCACATGCTCGACGTCAATGCAGGCATCCCGCTGGCCGACGAGCCGGCGATGCTCGCCAGGGCCATCACGCTCGTGCAATCCATCACCGACGTTCCGCTGTCGATCGACTCATCGATCATCGCCGCCCTCGAGGCCGGCCTGGCCGTGTACCAGGGCAAGCCTCTGGTCAACTCCGTGACGGGCGAGGACGAGGTGCTCGAGCGGGTCATGCCGCTGGTCGCCAAGTACAACGCGGCTGTGGTGGCGATCTCCAACGACGAGACCGGAATCTCAATGGATCCCGACGTTCGATTCGCAGTGGCCAAGCGGATCGTCGAACGTGCCAGCGACTTCGGCGTACCAGCGTCGGATGTCATCGTCGATCCGCTTGTCATGCCCATCGGGGCTCTCGGCCAGGCCGGACAACATGCCTTTCAATTGATCCGCAGACTGCGCGACGAGTTGAAGGTCAACACGATCTGCGGCGCGTCGAACGTCAGCTTCGGGCTCCCCAACCGACATCAGGTCACAGGGACCTTTCTTGCCATGGCGATCGGTGCCGGAATGACGTCCGCGATCATGAACCCGATGCACCCCGAGGTGAAGGCTGCCGTGATGGCGGCCGACGTGCTGGCCGGCCAGGACAGGGACTGTGCTGCATGGATCCGTGCCAGTCGGGCGCCGACCGACGCGTCGAACGAGCGCGAGGGCCGGCGTCGCCGTCGCAGCGCATAGCTCCGATGCCCCGCATCGTCTTCACCCCTTCCGGCTTGACCGGCCAAGTCGACGCCGGTACGACGGTGTTGGCCGCGGCGCGCCAGCTCGGGGTCGACCTCGATTCGGTCTGCGGTGGGCGTGGGATCTGCGGACGGTGCCAGGTCGAACCATCGATCGGGTCGTTCGCCAAGTGGGCGATCGACAGCGCACCTACCGCGTTGTCGGATTGGTCGGCCATCGAGGTCGACTACGAAACGAAGGGCAATGCTCGCCGACCGTTACGAGAGAGTCGACGTCTGGGCTGCGCCGCGACGGTTCTCGACGACGCTGTCATAGCGGTGCCGAGCGAGAGCCAGGTTCACAAGCAGGTCGTTCGCAAGTCGGTCGACCTCGCTGGGCTCGTGATCGATCCGCAGTTCACGCTCTTCAACGTGGACGTGCCCAAAGCGGTGCTCGGTGACTCCGAATCGGTGACCGAGCTGATCGGCGAGGCGGTGACTCGTACGCATGCGTTCGAGGTTCGTTCGTGGAGCACAACGGTTCTACGCGCAGCGCATCGAGCCGCGGCAAACGAGCACGGTTCAGTGACCATCGCTGTCGATCGGGATGGCTTGGCGGTGGCGATCTGGCCCGGCTTCGTCGACACCGCGCTCGGTGTTGCGATCGATGTCGGGTCCACGACCGTGGCGGGCCACCTCTGCGATCTGTCGACCGGCGAAGTGCTGGCCACGGCAGGGATCATGAACCCGCAGATCCGCTTCGGTGAAGATCTGATGAGCCGGGTGTCGTACGTGATGATGAATCCCGGCGGTGAGAAAGAGCTCACGACGTGCATCCGCGCCGCCCTCAACGATTTGATCAGCGACCTCCTGCGTCAAGGCGACGCGCCGGCTGACGAGCTGCTCGACGTCGTGATCGTCGGGAACCCGATCATGCACCACATCGTTCTCGGAATCGACCCGACTCCGCTCGGCCAGGCACCGTTCACACTCGCCAGTGCAGAGGCCGTCCGAACGACGGCACTCGACATCGGGCTGCTGTTCCCGACGGCACGCGCATTCGTCGGTCCCTGCATCGCCGGCCACGTCGGTGCCGATACGACAGCTGCGATGCTGGCCGAGGGTCCGCACCGGGGCGAGGAATGGCAGTTGCTCGTCGACATCGGCACCAACGCCGAGATCGTGCTCGGCTGCACCGAGCAACAGTTCGCTGCATCAAGTCCTACCGGCCCAGCGTTCGAGGGCGCACAGATCTCGTGCGGCCAACGCGCTACGGCTGGCGCGATCGAGCGGGTCCGCATCGACCGCGAGACCCTCGCGCCGCGGTTCAAGGTCATCGGCTGCGACCTGTGGAGCGACGAACCAGGGTTCGGCGCAGCAACCGAAGGCCTCGCGATCAGTGGTGTGTGCGGCTCCGGGATCATCGAGGTGATCGGCGAGATGTACCTGGCAGGCGTGATCGACGCTGAGGGAGTCGTGCGCGGCGAGTCGGCCGAGACGTGTCCGCACATCGTCGCCGACGACCGCACGTTCCGCTACGTCCTCTACCGCACCGACAGTGTCGAGTTGTCGATCACTCAGAACGACGTGCGTGCGATCCAACTGGCAAAGGCGGCCTTGCGTGCGGGCATCGATCTGTTGATGGGATACGCGGGCGTCGACGCACTGGGCGACATGCGCTTGGCCGGTGCGTTCGGTGCTCACATCGATCCGCTGTACGCCCTCGTCCTGGGTCTTGTGCCCGATGCACCGGTCGAGGCGGTGCGCTCCGTCGGCAATGCGGCGGGCGCGGGAGCAGTGCGCGCCCTTCTGTCGATGCAAGCCCGCGTCGAGCTCGAGGAGGCAGCGCGTGCCGTCGTCAAGATCGAGACAGCGACCGAGACACAGTTCCAGGAACTGTTTGTCGCGGCAATGGCCTTCCCACATGCCACAGCGCCATCGCCCCATCTCAGCGCTGTGGTGTCGCTTCCAGAACGCACCTCATCCGCCGACGCCGTTGGCGGCCGTCGGCGCCGCAGACAGGAGAACCGGTCATGACGTCCACCGACCACAGCACCGACGCTGGCACAAGCAGACGAAGCGGGGGGCGAGCTGGACGTCAGGCGCTGCGTGCATCGCACGTCGTCGAGGCCGATACCTACCTGACGCGCACGATGAAGCCGTTCGAGATCGTCAGCGACGAAGGTCTCGAGATCATCGAGCGCAACGCCGAGACGATTCTCCAAGAGGTCGGCGTCGAGATCCGCGACTACCCATCTGCGCTTCAGGTCTTCGCCGATGCCGGAGCTTCGGTCGACGGCACCCGCGTGCACTTCCCGCGAGGCATGTGTCGTCAGATCGTGCAGGCGAGCGCACCTCGCGAATACATCCAACACGCCCGCAACCCTCTGAAGAGCGTGCAAATCGGAGGCGACGCCACCGTGTTCGCACCGAACTACGGCTCACCGTTTGCCTTCGACATCGACAACGGTCGTCGATATGCGACGATCCAGGACTTCCAGAACTTCGTCAAGCTGACGTACCAGTCGTTGTATCTGCACCACAGTGGCGGCACGGTCTGCGAACCGGTCGATGTGCCTGTGAGCAAGCGCCATCTCGACATGGTCTTTTCCCACTTGCGCTACAGCGATAAGCCGTTCATGGGCTCCGTCACGGCAGCGAGTCGCGCCCAGGACTCGGTCGAGATGGCCAGGATCGGCTTCGGTGGTGACCTTCAAGACCGCACGGTGCTGACCAGCCTGATCAATGCTTCGTCACCACTCGTGTGGGACGGCACGATGCTGGGCTCCGCCGAGGTCTACGCCCGCAACAACCAGGCATGCATCATCACACCGTTCATCCTGGCCGGTGCCATGGCGCCGACGACCTCTGCTGGAGTGGCCGCCCAGACGTTGGCCGAATCTCTTGCCGGCATGACGTTCACCCAGTTGATACGCCCAGGCGCTCCCGTGATCTTCGGTTCGTTCGCCTCGTCGATGTCGATGCAGACCGGCGCACCGACGTTCGGTACACCCGAGCCGGCGATCGTGCTCTACACGATCGCCGCGTTGGCGCGCCGGCTTGGTGTGCCCTTCCGTTCCGGCGGATCGCTGACAGCATCGAAGATCCCCGACGCCCAGGCGGCCTACGAGAGCGCCGCCACATTGCTGCCGACCGTCCTGGCCGGAACGAACTTCGTGCTGCACGCGGCCGGCTGGCAAGAGGGCGGCCTGTCGATCGGCTACGAGAAGTTCATCATGGACGAGGACCAGTGCGGCATGATGGCCACGTTCGTCAAGGGCCTCGATCTGTCCGAGAACGGTCAAGCGATCGATGCAATTCGCGACAACGGGCCTGGACAGCACTTCCTCGGCACGGCCCACACACTCGCCAATTTCGAGACGGCGTTCTATCGCAGCAACGTTGCCGACAACTCCAGCTTCGAGCAGTGGACCGAAGATGGCGCGACCGACGCACCGAGACGCGCGAACACCGTATGGAAGAAGCGTCTCGCCGAATACGAGATGCCGCCGATGGACGATGCCATCGCGGAAGAGTTGACCGAGTTCGTTGACCGCCGCAAACAGGAGTTGCCCGATGAGTTCGCCTGACGCCCGCCATCGCCTAATCGCGAGCGCCCGCTATGAAGTGGTCCCGCTGAAGTCACTTCACGACCAGATCCCGCACCTGCCGGCACGTTGCTCGGTGTCGGTCACATGCTCACCGACCAAGGGAATCGAGCCGACCCTCGAGCTCAGCGCCGAGCTCAACGGCGCCGGCCACCACGCCGTCCCGCACATCGCCGCTCGCCTTGTCGAGGGACGCGAGCACGTCGAGAAGATCGCGGCACGCCTCAATGAGCACGGCATCACCGAGATCTTCGTGGTGGGTGGCGATCCCGATCCAATCGGCCCCTACGCCGACGGCCTGTCGTTGATGCGCGATCTGCTGCCGCTGTGTCAGACCGTTCGTACGGTCGGGGTTCCTGCCTATCCGGATCACCACACGGTGATCCCCGACGCTGCACTCGATGAAGCACTGCTGGCCAAGCAGTCACTGATCGGAGAACTGGGCCTCGAGGGCTTCGCCAGCACGCAGATGTGCTTCAACGCAAAGACCATCGAGCACTGGTTGCGCGGTCAACGCGAGCGCGGCATGGATCTGCCGATCCACCTCGGCGTGCCAGGCGCTGTCGACCGCACGAAGCTGCTCAGCCTCGGTACACGTCTCGGCATCGGGTCGTCGCTGCGCTACCTGCGCAAGAACTCGGGAGCGATCCTGCGGATGTTCGCGCCGGCCCGCTACGACCCCGACAAGCTGATCTCCCCGATGTCTCGCCACGCCGATGAGCTCGGCATCTCCGCCCTGCACGTGTTCACCTTCAACTCGATCGAGTCGACCGCCGCCTGGCAACGCAAGACGCTGGCCTAGCGACCTCGGCCTAGAGGCGGCCGCCGTCCACAAGGAAGTGCTGGGCGGTGCACGCTGCGCCATCGTCGGCCGCGAGGAAGAGCACCATCTGGGCGAACTCGTCGGGAGTGATGCGGCGTTTGAGCTCCTGATCGTCCATCGTTTTGCGCTCGCCTTCGGGCGTCCACCACTTGGCGAGCTGTCGTTCGGTGGGCACCCAACCCGGTAACACCGTGTTGACCCGCACGCCGTGGCGACCGAACGTGCGCGCCATCGTGCGAGTGATTCCCTCAACTGCCGACTTGGCGATCGCGTAACCGGGGAAGAACTCCTCCTTCCTCATGTAGCTGCTCGATCCGATGTTGATGATCGAGCCGGCGCCGGCCTCGATCATCTGCGGCGCCAAGGCTTGAATCGCGAAGAAGTAGTGCCGCAGGTTGGTGTTGATGCGGTTGTCGAAGTACTCCGGTGTCACGTCGCGCCAATCATGCCGATCGTCGTTGGCTGCGTTGTTGACGAGAACAGCTACGCCACCGAAGGCGTCAACCGCGGATGCGCACGCCTCCTGCAGCGCAGTGATGTCGAGCAGGTCGACCTCGTAGAACATCGGCGCATGGGCGGCACCGTCGTCGACACAACGTTGGACCGTTGCCCGGGCATACGCGACGTTCTTGTCGACGAACGCCACCCTGCTCCCCTGCCGGGCGAACTGCTCGACCATCGCACTGCCGATGCCGTCGGCACCACCAGTGATGAACACGGTCCTGTCGACGAGCGACGGATACGAGGCGTAGTTGTTGGTCACTGGGTCTCCTTGAATGTCGCCGTGAATGTCTCCGGGAATGTCTCCTTGACTTCGAACCGGTAGAGCGCCGCAGGGTTGTCGACGAGTATGCGGCGTCGAGATGTCTCGTCCGGCATCCATTGGAACGCCAACCGGCTCAGGTCGGCAGAAGCGGGAGGATCGGTCTGCCCGGGATGCGGCCAGTTCGTCGCCCACAACAGGCGTTCGGGCGCATGCTCGACGAGGACGGCGACCAGTCGCGAAACTTCGGGGTACTCATGCGACGTGTCGATCGCCGATTCATATGGTGCGGAGAGCTTCACCCAGCAACGACCGGTGTCGAGCAACCGCAGCAGGACTCCGAACCGTTTGTCATCGGGCTCGACCGGAGGCATGTATCGGCCGACGTGGTCGATCACCAAGGCGGCAGGCAATGCGATGAGCGCGTCGACCCGATCGATCAGATCTCGACCGTTCATCTGCAACTGGATGTGCCAACCGAACGGTGCGATTCTCTCCGCCACGGTGTGCATGATCTCCCACGGAACTGCGCCACCCGGCAGCATGTGGAAGCGCGCACCGCGTGCCCCCAATCGATCCAGCCGCTCGACTTCGTTGTCGTCCGCCGCATCGTCGATGACCACGATCGCTCGCGCTCCGTCTCCGAGCTCGGCAACAGCGTCGAGGGTGCAGGAGTTGTCGAGGCCGTACGTGCTCGGTTGGACGACCACCACGCGCTCGAGGCCGAGGCCTCCCTGAACACGGCGATAGTCGTCGACCGTCGCATCTGGCGGCCGCATCCTTGCCGACGGAGCGGTTGGATATCCGCTGTCGTAGATGTGCATGTGAGTGTCACATGCGCCTGCCAGGAACACGCGTCCGCTCACGCGCGCTCCTTCCACCACGAATGAAGACGGTGGGCCTCGTCCCCGTTGACCGCGCGCTGAGGCACGACGCCGTCAAGCATCGCCCGCACCTGCTCGACCGAGCTCAGCGCCTGAGCGTCGGCGTTGTCAGGCGTCAGTCCCCCGAGATGGGGGGTGGCGACGACGCCGGGTCGGCTGGCCAGCTCGGGTGACGGTCGTTGGTCTGGAGCCAGGCCAACGTCCATGGCCAATCCACCGAGGTGACCCGAGTCGAGCGCGGCCGCAACGGCAGCTTCGTCGAGCAGTTCACCGCGAGACACGTTGACGAGCATCGTGCCGAGTCGCATCAGCGAGAGCGCGTGCGCATCGATGAGGTTGGTCGTGTCCGCCGTGGCCGGCGCCAACGGGAGCACGAAGTCCGAGCGCGCCAGCAGTTCGTCGAGGTTGGTCTGTTCGAAGCCGCCGGTCCCGGCGTCCGCGGCCGGATCGCAGACCAGAACGTGCATGCCGATGCCCCGCAAGAGGTCCGCCAGGTAGGAACCGATCGCTCCGTAGCCGATGATGCCGGCCGTGCGCCCACGCAATTGAAGGCCTGACCGCTGCGGTGGCTGCACCTGGTTGCGGTACTCGACGGTGGACTCACTGACGTTGCGGGCGAGGTCGAGCATGAGGGCGAGGGCAAGCTCTGCGGTGGACGGCACAAAGCTCTTGTCCGCGTGGCCGATCAACACACCGGCCGCGCTGGCCGCGCTGACGTCGATCGTGCTGATGTCGACGGCACACCTCAAGAAGGCGAGGAGACCGGGAAGTTCGGTGAAGACGGCCGCCTCGCCGGGGGTCGATCGATGGGCGATGATCACGTCGCAGTCCTTGGCCGCTGAGATCAACTCGGCCGTATCGAGGTCCCGGTCGAATGGGTTGAAGACGACCCGAGCGATCGCGCTCAGCTCGGGCAGAGCCCGCCCGTAGTACGCGTCGAGGTCCTCGGAGTTGTGGGTCAGGAAGGCCGTCAGCACCCCGACGACGCTAGTCACCCAACCGTTCAGTCGAAGGTGGCGGACGCGCTGGCGGTGTGGGCCAGCATCGGCTCGTCGAGCTCGATGCCGAGGCCCGGTTGTTCGGTGAGCTCGACCCAGCCACCGACCGCCTTGATGGGCGAGAGCAACGGGTAGTCGCGTCGGTCGAGCGACCACTCGGGAGGGTCGTACGGGAACTCCAGCCACTGTGACCCGTCGACGCCGGCCGTTCCTGCCGTGAGGTGCATGTTGGCGAGCACGCCGATCCCGTTGCCCCAGGTGTGAGGCGTGAACAACTTCCCGGCAGCGACCACTTTGCGAGCCAGCGGTGCAAGGCCCGTGATGCCCTGCGAGCACACGCAGTCGGGTTGGAACACGTCGAGGCACTCTCGATCCAGCAACTGGCGGAACTCGTACGGCTCACGGGTCATCTCACCGCCGGCGATCTTCACGCCTACCCTTTGGCGCAACTCGGCATACCCGGCGTAGTCCCCGCGATGCAGCGGCTCTTCGACCCAGTACACGCCGAGGCTCTCGAGCTGCTCGGTGACGTCGGTGGCCTTGTCGACATCCCAGGGGCGCGCCGTGTCCCACGGCATTCTCCACGCCTGGTTGCAGTCGACCATCAGCGTCAGTGCATCACCCAACGCGTCGCGAATTGCCGCGATCACGGCGATGTCGTCGGTCACGGACGGGCGGCCGAACCGGATCTTCAACGCCTCGAAGCCGGCCTCGACCGTGGCGGCAGCCATCTCGACCATCTCGCTAGTCGGCCGGCGAACGCCACTCGATGCGTAGACGCGCAACAGCGGCGAAGTACCACCGAGCATCCGCCACACGGGCCGGCCGGCGGTCTTGCCGGCAAGGTCCCAGAGGGCCAGGTCAAGTGGCCAGGGCCGGCCGGCGTGGAACTCGATGTTGGCCAACACGGCAGCGTGACGTTCGAGATCACCCGCCGGCTGTCCGATGAAGTACCGCGCGTAGTCGCCGAAGCCGTACATCACGTCGCCGGAGCCAACGCCTACACGGCCGTCGCTGTCGCGGACCCGCACGATCGTGACGGGAAACTTCGTCCTCGGCTGGGGATCCCACGAAGCGGGGAACGCAGGGTCGAGCGTCAGTTGATGATGTGTGACCTCGATGGCAACGATCTCGCTCATGAACGAAGACCGTGCCACACCTCGACGGTTCGGGTGGCGAGCATACGCCGATCGTCATCGCTGACAGCCCGCGAGTTGTTGATGAGCATCGGTTGGTTCTCGATGGTGTTCATCGTGGTGGCGATGTCGTCGACAGACATAGCCACATCACCAGGTCCCATCGCGGCGTGGAGTCGCGACTCGTCGCAGAGCGCGGCGAAGACATCGGCGATGTCGTCGACATCACAGCCCATGGCAGTGGCGGCTTCCGCGTAGGCGTCGGGCTGGCCGGCGACGTTCCACTCCAGTTGTCGATTGCCACACCGGCGAGGAACGCGGCCTCCTGCATCGCCTGGCGAGAACCCAAATCGCTCCCATCGAGAGCAACGCGAGGCAGGTGGGCCAAGACGAGGGCGAGGGCACGTTGGGCCGCTGCCGAGGCGATCGAGTTGCGTCGCTGCCCACTGCATGCCTCGATGGCGTGCACGAACGCGTCGAGGCCGGTGCCAACCGTGACGGGGTGCGGCATCGTTGCCGCCGCAGTCGGATCCAACACCACGACGTCAGGAAGCATCTCGTCGCCCCAGGTCCAGAGTTTGCGACCGGCCCTGTCGGCGACGATGCACGTGCGGGTTGCCTCGGCGCCGGTGCCCGACGTCGTGGGGATTGCCACGATCGGCCGGCGGCCAGGCAGAGCAGTCGCGCACAACAGGTACGGCTCGATGCCTCCATCACCCGTGCTGACGACGGCTGCCTGCTTGGCGATGTCGAGCGCCGAGCCCCCTCCGATACCGATCACGACGGGATCGTTCGCAGCACGCACCACAGCCGCAGCGGCGTCGACCGAGTCGAGCGTTGGTTCACCCCACGCCACGACATGGATGGTGACCGCCCGCGGCCGTAGCGCATCGACAACTCGGGCGATGTAGCCGGTGGCATCGACGCCCTGATCAGCAATGATGACCAACTCGCCGCCACCGAGACCATCGACGATGTCGCCCAGACCATCGAGTGCATCAGCACCCACGAAAGTATGCGGCACACGGCTGATCTCATAGCTGGGGCTCGATGCCATAACCGGAACAACTGTACTAGGAATGATCGGCCTGACTAATCTCGCCCGGTGACCAACGACTCGGCACCGCGCAGGCGAGGCCGCGACACCAGCCCACGCAGCACGGTGCCGTTGCAACGGCCCTGGAAGCAACCGCGGATGCGGCTCAACTACACCGAAGTCGTGTCGGCCGACGAGCTCGAGTCCATCCACGACGCGTCACTGACGATCCTCGAACGAATCGGCATGGACATCTGGGACGGCCAGGCACGCAGCCTGCTGGGCGAGGCAGGCGCCGATGTCGACGAGGCCGGCCAGCACGTGCGGTTCCCCAAGGAGATGATCCTCGACCGGATCGCCAACGCGCCGTCAGAGTTCACCCTGCACAGTTGGAACCCCGAGAAGAACTTGCACATCGGTGGCAATTGGATGGCCAACGGAACGGTCGCCAGCGCACCGAACATCGTCGGGCTGGACGGGGTGCGCCGCACCGGCGACAAGGTCGGCTTCGAAGATCTGCTCAAACTCGGTCAGATGCTCAACTCGGTCCACTTCGTCGCCGGCTACCCGGTCGAGCCGATCGACATCCACGCCTCGGTGCGCCATCTACGCGCGGCCTTCGATGTGCTGACGCTCACGGACAAGCACATCCACTGCTACAGCCTCGGGCGGCAGAAGAACATCGACTGCATCGAGATGGTTCGCATCGCACGCGGTGTCGACGACGAGACGCTCGATCGCGAGCCGTCGATATTCACGGTGATCAACTCCAACTCGCCGTTGCGTCTCGATACGCCGATGCTGCACGGGATCATCGAGATGTCGTCACGCAATCAGCCGGTCGTGATGACACCGTTCACACTCGCCGGGGCGATGGCGCCGGTCACCCTCGCCGGCGCGCTTGCCCAGCAGAACGCAGAGGCGCTTGCCGGCATCGCCCTGTGCCAGATCGTGCGCCCGGGAGCGCCCGTGGTGTACGGCGGGTTCACATCGAACGTCGACATGCAGTCCGGGGCGCCGGCATTCGGCACGCCCGAGTACGTGCGAACCGCGATGGTCGGCGGTCAGCTGGCCCGTCGCTACAACCTCCCGTACCGCAGCAGCAACGTCTGCGCGGCCAACGCGGTCGACGCTCAAGCCGCCTACGAAAGCGTCTTCGCACTGTGGGGCTGTGTGATGGGCGGGGTCAACATGATGATGCACGGTGCCGGGTGGATGGAGGGTGGCCTGCACGCCAGCATGGCCAAGATGGTGCTCGACGCCGACCTGCTGCACATGGTGTCCTCGATGATGGATCCCGTCGTCGTCGACGATTCGACTCTCGCCATCGACGCGATCGAAGAGGTCGGTCCAGGCGGACATTTCTTCGGCGTCGGCCACACGCAGGAGCGTTACCGCACTGCGTTCTACAAGCCGATGATCAGTGACTGGCGCAACTACGAGAGTTGGGACGAAGCGGGAAGGCCAGAGGCCGCGGGCAAGGCACACGATGTTGCGGCCGCGTTGCTCGCCGTGTACGAGCAGCCGGAGATGGACTTGGCGCGGCTCGAGGAGTTGAAAGCTTACGTGGATCGTCGGGTCGCCGAGGGTGGCGTCGCCACCGATTTCTAGACATGTTCATTCCAGTGATGTTCAGGGAGCCGGTAGATGAAGTCCTCAGCGCAAGTAGTCGTCGTGGGAGGCGGTGTCGTCGGCGCCAGTGTGCTCTACCACCTCACCAAGGCCGGTTGGACCGACGTCGTCCTGCTGGAGCGTAAACAGTTGACCGCAGGTTCGACCTGGCACGCCGCCGGCGGAATGCACACGTTGAACGGCGATCCCAACGTCGCCCGCCTGCAGCAGTACACCGTCAACCTGTACCGCGAGATCGAGGCCGAATCGGGACAGCAGTGCAGCATCCACCTGCCAGGCGGGTTGATGCTGGCCGACACACCCGACCGCCTCGATTGGTTGCGGATGGCGCAGGCACGCGGGAGATACCTGGGCATGCACATGGACATCATCTCCATCGCCGAGGCCAAGGAACTGAACCCGCTGTTGGAGGAGCAGTACTTCGTGGGTGCGCTCTACGACCCGGATGAAGGCAGCGTCGATCCGTACGGCGTCACCCACGCGTACGCGATCTGTGCCCGCAACCGCGGCGCGGAGGTGTACACCGACACGTGGGTTACCGGACTGGACCAGAGGCAGGATGGCACGTGGGATGTGATCACCGATCGCGACCACACGATTCACGCGGAGCACGTGGTCAACGCCGGCGGCTTGTGGGCCCGCGAGGTTGGTCGGATGGTCGGGCTCGAGCTCCCCGTGCTGGCGATGGAGCACCACTACCTGCTCACCGAGCCGATGCCCGAGGTGATCGCCTACAACGAAGAACACGGCCGCGAGCTGCCGCACATGATCGACTTCGCCGGCGAGATCTACGCCCGGCAGGAAGGCCAGAGCATCCTGCTGGGCACCTACGAGCAGGACAACCGGCCCTGGTCGCCCAACGAGACGCCGTGGGACTTCGTCTTCCAACTGCTTCCCCACGATCTCGACCGCATCGCCCCGGAGTTGGAACGCGGCTTCGACCACTTCCCGGCCGTTGGTCGAGCGGGCATCAAGAAGTTCGTGAACGGCCCGTTCACGTTCAGTCCCGACGGCAATCCACTCGTCGGTCCGATCAAGGGTATGCGCGGCATGTGGGTGGCTTGCGCCGTGATGGCCGGTCTGTCCCAAGGTGGCGGCGTCGGCCTGTCACTGGCGAACTGGATGATCAATGGTGACCCAGAAGACGACATCTGGGGAATGGACGTTGCCCGCTACGGCGACTGGGCGACGCTGGCGTACACCAACGCCAAGGTGCGTGAGAACTACTCGCGCCGATTCAGGATCACGTTCCCCAACGAAGAGCTGGCGGCCGGTCGCCCGTTGCACACCACTCCCATCTACGACCGTTTGACTGCTCACAACGCAGTGTGGGGCGCCGGGTTCGGCCTCGAGCATCCCCTCTGGTTCCAGGAGCCCGGCAAGGATCCAACCGAGAACGTCACGTTCCACCGTTCGAACGCGTTCGAACTCGTCGCCGAAGAATCCCGCGCCGTGCGCGAGCGAGCCGGTCTTTCGGAGGCATCGAACTTCGCCAAGTACAAGGTCAGTGGCAAAGGCTCCGCTGAATGGCTCCAAGGCCTCTTCACCAACACGTTGCCGAAGATCGGGCGCACCAACCTCACGGCGATGCTCAATCCGCGAGGACGGATCGTCGGCGAGTTCTCGGTGTCTCGCGTCGGCGAGGACGAGTTCTTCCTGTTCGGCTCACAGGCAGCCGAGGTTCACCACCCGCGCTGGTTCCTCGATCACCTTCCCACGGCCGACGATGGCGGAAGCCAGATCCGGTTCGACGTGCTGGCCCTGTCGATGGTTGGCCTGACCGTTGCCGGACCGCGGTCACGAGACGTCTTGCAAAAGCTCACCAGCACCTCGCTGTCCAACGACGACTTCCCGTTCATGTCCTTCCGCAGGGTTGACCTGGGGATGGCTCCGGTGTGGTTGTCAAGGATGACCTATACCGGAGATCTCGGTTACGAGATGTGGATGCAACCCGAGAATCAGCGCAACTTGTTCGATCTGCTGTGGGAAGCCGGCCGGGAGTTCGACATGCGCCTGTTCGGCTTCCGCGCCCTGATCACGATGCGCCTGGAGAAGAACTTCGGCACGTGGTTCCGCGAGTACCGCCCGATCTACACGCCACTCGAGGCAGGCATGGACAGGGTGCTGAAGTTCGATCACGACTTCATCGGCCGGATTGCCGTGGAGAAGGAGATCGCCAATGGCGGACCGCAGCGGAAGCTGACGATGTTCGTGGTCGACCCCGATCCTGAGTCCCCGGCCGACGTGATCGGCGACGAACCGGTCTGGCACACTGGGCCCGAAGACGGCGAGGACGGTGGAAAGGTCGTCGGTTGGATCACCAGCGGCGGCTATGCCCACTACTGCGGTGTGTCGCTGGCCTGGGGCTACATCCCCACTGAGCTTGCCGAACCCGGCACGAGCGGCTTCGAGATAGAGATCATCGGCAAGCGTCGCCCGGCAAGGCTCCAGTCGGAACCCGTGCTCGACCCGGCCGGAAGTCGCATGCGCGGCTGAGTTGCCGGGGAGGATCGCGGACGTCCATCCAGCTAGTCTCGGCGGCGGGCGGTGACAAGGGGTCGCAATGACAATGCTTCATCGCCGCTGTGCGCGGGTCTGCACCATCGCAGGAATGCTGTGCCTGAGCGTGGCGATGGTCGGACCGGCGGCAGTCGCGCATGCAGCCCCTCCTGGTGCGTCGTCGTACGTCCCGCTCCCCCCGAGCCGGATCCTCGACACCCGCGTCCCGCTCGGCTACACGGGACGGGTAGGCGCAGGCACGACCTTCACGCTGGCACTCACCGGAGTGCCAGCGGGTTCGAGCGCCGTCGTGTTGAACCTCACGGTTGACGCCCCGGCAGCAGCCGGATTCGTGACGGTCTACCCGACGGGCGTGCCCCGTCCGCTGGCGTCATCGATCAACGTCGACGGCGCCGGCCAGACGATCGCCAACCTCGTCACCGTGCCGATCGGTGCTTCTTCGAACAGCGTCGACATCTACACGCTGATGACGACCGATCTGGTCGCCGATGTGCAGGGCTACTACACGCCCGCCACCACAGCGACCGCTGGTCTGTTCATCCCGCTCAACCCGACGCGCCTGCTCGACACCCGCGAAGCGAGTTCCATCCATCCCCGCCCGCTCCTGGCCGGCGAGCAGATCGACCTCGATGTCGCCGCGCTCGCCGTTCTGCCGACCGATGCGACGGCCGCGGCTCTGAAGGTCACCGTGACCGAGAGTGCGGCCAGCGGATTCTGGACCGTGTTCCCCACGGACTCTGCTCGGCCGATAGTCAGCAATCTCAACGTCGTCGGCTCCGGCACCACGATTGCCAATCAGGTCATTGCCCGGCTCAACGGGGGACGTGCGACAGTCTTCTCGCAAACGGGCGGGCACCTCGTCATCGATCTGGTCGGGTGGTTCACGGGGCGGAGCGCACCGTCCAGCGACGTTGGCCTGTTCGTACCTGTGTCCCCGTCACGTCTGCTGGACAGCCGCGAGCCACCGCTGGGTGCATTGCCAGGTCACAACCGCACAGCGCAGGTACCCGTTGCCGGTCGATTCGGTGTGCCAACGTCCGGCGTCGGCGCAGTGGTGATCAACGCCACTGTCACCGAGACCGCCGCGCAGGGTTTCTTCTCGGTCTGGCCGGCACAGACGTATCGGCCGACCGCCTCGAGCCTCAACGCCATGCACGCCGGGCAGACGATCGCCAACCACGTGATCACGGCGGTCAGCACGGCGGGTTTCAGCTTCTACACGCAGAACGGCGCCCACCTGGTCGTCGACCTCGCCGGTTGGTACACCGGCACCGAGCTGCCGACGGTCTTGCCGCCGCACGTTCCATTGACCGGGCCGGGCGGCCCGCCTGTGACCCAGCCGTTCAACTTCTCGAAGTTGCTCGGCGGTGCTCCGGTCCGGTGGAACCCGTGTGCCGCGATCCACTACTCCGTCAACCTCGGTGGGTACGACGGCAGCTTCCGACAGGTCATCACTGAAGCTGTTGAACGGCTCGAAGCAGCGACGGGGCTACTGCTGGTGCCCGTGGGCGACACGACGTACATGCCCACCTCCGCCAATGGCGGGCAGTTCCCTTTCGCGACCAGCGACATGGTGATAGCGCTCGGCGATGAGATTCAGTCGGACCTCGTCTTAGGAAACATCATCGGCCGTACTGTGATCACATACTTCACCACCATCTTCCGAGCGACTGTGGTCATCGACATGGGTGGTGTCGTAAAGAACCAGCCGTGGTCCGGAAATGGCCCTGGTGCGGTTTTGCTGCACGAGCTGGCCCACGCGGTCGGCCTCGATCACGTCCCCGATCCGACGCAGCTCATGAACGCGTTCGCCTCGCCGAACGGGCCCACGACCTACGGCGCCGGCGACCTCACCGGCCTGTGGCAGCTGGGTGCCGCCGGCGGTTGCATCGGCTAGCAACCGCTGTCAGCCGTATGCGGCAGCTTGGATGCGGAACAGGTCCGCGTACTGCCCATCGCGGGCCATCAACTCTTCGTGACTGCCGAACTCGACAAGGCGCGAGCCGTCCATCACGACGATGAGATCAGCCATCCGAACGGTGGAAAATCTGTGCGAGACCAGCACGGTGACCCGGCCGGTGCCGGCGTGCGTACGCGATGCCTGGGCAAACCGTTCGAAGAGGGCGTGTTCAGTCTCGGCGTCGAGTGCCGCCGTCGGCTCGTCGAGGATCAGCAGCAGCGGTGCATCGCGCATGAATCCCCTGGCGAGGGCCAGCTTCTGCCATTGCCCGAAGCTGACCTCTGCTCCCTCGTCCCACGACGGCCCGAGCTGGGTCTCCAGCCCATAGGCCAACCGATCGATGACGTCGGTGGCGCCTGCCCTGTCGACCGCACTGTGCGTCGCCGTGCGATCGTCGACTCGGGGCAGGTCGCCGACTCCGACCGTTTGCTGGGCGTGCAGCTCGAACCGGTAGAAGTCCTGAAAGGCTCCGGCCAGGCGGGTCCGCCATTCGTCCGTGGCGATGTCGGCCAGGTCCACGTCGTCGACGGTAATGCGCCCGGAGGTCGGCGCATACATCCTCGCCAAGAGCTTCACCATCGTTGACTTGCCGGCTCCGTTCTCGCCGACCACCGCGACCACCTTGCCTGCCGGCAGATGCAGCGTGATGTCGTCGAGCACGAGCCGATCGGTTCCCGGGTAGCTGAACGAAACATGATCGAAGGTGATCCCGACGGTCAACCGGTCGGGAGCGGCGGCAGTGGCGGACGCATCGATGCCAGCCGCGTAGTCCTCCAGCCATGTCAATCGCCGCGACGAATCGAGCCAGAACCCACGAAGGAAGCCGAGCTCGCCGGCGGTGGCGCCGACATAGCGGGCCAGGCGTGTTCCAGCGGCGAGCACCAGCACCACGTCACCCACACCTCGATCGAGGCCGGACGCCACCCAGACGACTGCCGCTACGTAGGCGCCAGCAAAGAGGGCCCACGCCGCCGTGTGCCACGCCGCCGTGGCCCATCGCACCTTCGACACGGGCCCGTACCAGCGCTCCCACGCGGCTCGGCGCTCGCGGATCAGCCAGTCGCCGGTGTTGGTGACACGCACCTCCTTGGCCGGTGGCGCTGTCGTGCCGAGCACGAACAGATGGCGAGCGAGGCGCGCGTTGGCGATCACGGACTCCTCAATGCGGCGCTCGACCGCTGGGCGCCACGTCGACACCCAGAAGGCAGGGATCGCGAACAGCATCAACAAGACGAGCGCCGGGTGGATCGAGGCCAGCAGGATCGCCGTGATCGCCAGGCGGAACAGCCACCCGAGGGTCGAGAACAGCGACATGAACATGTGGTCGAGCGCGAACACCTGATCGCGCAACATGGCCAACCGGTCGAGGTACTCAGGTCGTTCGTGATGTTCGATCGTCGGCACCGACGCCTGCAAGTGGGCGACGTGCGACTCGAGCGCGATCGCAATCCGGTCGCGGAACCGGCGCTGCACACGCTGAGACAGCAACGACAGGTACCAGGTCGCCGTCACCGAGATCGCCAGACCCAGCCCGGCGATGATCACCCGCCGGCGTTCACCGTGCAGGACACCGTCGACGAGAAACTTCAGCCACAGCGCCAGCAACGCGTCGGGCAACATCATCAACAAGGCGAGTCCGAGCGACAAACCCAACAGTCGTGGCTCGGCGCGATAACCGAGCCGGAATGTGCGCCACAGCGACCGCATCGCCGGCGGGAGGTCTTCGTTGTAGCGGCTGCCCTTAGCGGAGCGAGTCATATGTCACCGCCTCGCCATGTTCGTCGAACTCGGGCTCGGCGTCCTCGGTGAAGCGCGACGCTTGCAGATCGAACATCGTCCGGTAGCGGCCGCCGAGAGCCATCAACTCGTCATGGCTGCCGAGCTCGGCAACCCTGCCCTCCTCGATCACGCATATCCGGTCTGCCAAGCGGACAGTCGAAAATCGGTGCGAGATCAAGATGGTGGTGCAGTCCCGCGTGGCCGCGAGCACTCGTTCAAAGATCTCGGCCTCGCCGCGCACGTCGAGCTGGGCGGTCGGCTCGTCGAGCAGCACAACTCCGGCGCCCTGCTGCACCGCGCAGAGTGCTCTGGCCAGGGCGATCCGCTGCCACTGGCCACCGGATAGGTCGGTGCCGCCCTCGTATCCCTTCGAAAGGATCGTGTCCAGGTCGCCACTGGCAAGGTCCGACCCGCCTGCCGCGGCGAGGGCGGCGCGGATCACATCATCGGCTGCACCCGTTGGAGCGACGTTGTTGCGCAGGGGCAGTTCGAAGTGGATGAAGTCCTGGAACACCGCCGTCACCTGTGATCGCCACGCTGTCAAATCCAACGACGCCAACGGCTGACCATCGATCACGATCGATCCGGCAGTCGTGTCGTAGAGGCGACACAGCAACTTGGCGAGCGTCGTCTTGCCGGCACCGTTCTGCCCGACGATGGCCATCGAGGTGCCGGCGGGAATGGTCAGGTTGAAGCCGTCGAGCACCGGCCGCCCACCTTCGGTGTAGACGAACGACACGTCGCGGAACTCGATCTCTTTCGGGCCCGCGGTTGGAATCGTCGATCCCTCGGCCAGTGCCCCACTTGCGACCGATGCCTCGACGCGGGCAAGTGCTGCGACCGGAGCCGCTGCCCCGTCCATCGCCCAGTTCAAGCCGCCGAAGGCGATCGATGAGACCCCGATCGCTGCCTGAACGAAAACCACCACGCGAGCCGTCGACAGCGTTGCATCGGCGGCACCGTCGGCCAGCAGCCAGAAAACACCGAGATTGGCGGCCAGCACGATCGACAAGCACAACAGCACAGACTTCTCGCGAAGCCGGGTCGCCTGATACTGCAGGTCGTAGAGGCGGCGACGAGTCGACACAAAGCGATCGGTGACCCAACCGGCCAGCCCGAAGAATCTCAACTCCTTCGCCGGCGCGGCGTCGACCGCCAGGCGATAGGAGTACTCGGCGTGCCGTTGAGCCTTGCGGACCTCATCGGTGTTGCGGTCCTTCCACACACCGCTCTCGCGGAGCAGCCAATGTGTGGCCAGCCACGCCGCAGCCAGCAGCAGCGATGCCCACCAATGGAAGTCTGCGAGAAGGATCGCCGCACTGAAGCCGACGACGAGATCGACGAGACCTCCGGCGATGAAGTCCATCGAGATCTCGAGCGGCGGGCCCATCATGCCGAGGTCGAAATCGCGGGCCATCGTCAAGTCAGTCGTCAGCTCGGCGCGCTCGAGGTGGGCGATGCCTGGTGGCGCGACGCAGACAGATATGAGCCGGTCGTACAAGTGCGCCGCCATCCGCCCACCGAGGTTCGCCGAAACGACCTGATGGAGCGGCTGAGAGACCAGCAGCAGTGTGAACGACACCCCGACCATGATCAGCGGGCCGGTCAACGAGGTACCTCGGGTGATTGCACTGACCAGCCAGCCGAACGCCACCGACGTGACGGCGGGAAGGGTTCCGCGCAGCACGACCAGCACCCACCAGCCGATGGCATAGGCCGGGGCGGCACGCCGCAATGCGCGGAAGAACTGCCACTCCTGCCGTCGCCGCAACCGATCGATCATCTCGTCCACCTTCTCACATCGCTCGAACGCGCCAGAATCCGTCGTGCCTATCATCTCCGCTGAACGGAGGACTATGCGCGACCTGGGGTCCGTGATCGTCGGCATCGACAACGGCGGAACGAAGAACAACGTGACGGTTCTCGACGAGTCGGGCGCGTTCCTGATCGACCGGATGCTTGAAGTTCCGAGCAGGGTGATGGAAGGCACCGCCGCCGCTCTCGACGCGCTCACCGCTGCGTTCGAGATGGGTCTCGAGATCACGGGGATCGCTCGCGCCGATGTTCGCGCAGTTGGTCTCGATACGCCGGGCCCCGCATCGGCGGAGGGCATCATCTCGTCCAGAGGGGCAACCAACTTCGCCCTTCCGGAATGGTGGGGCTTCGACGTGCGCGGAGCACTGGAGGCCGAGCTGCGAATCCCGGTCGTGTACAGCAACGACGGCAACGCCGCCGCTCTCTACGCCCACTACGCCTACTACGGCGAGAACGCCCTGCGCAGGTCGTCGGTGTCCGCGATCGTCGGCACCGGGCTGGGCGGCGGGGTGATCGAGGCCGGCGCAGTAGTGCGCGGTGCGGCAGGCATGGCGGGCGAGCTCGGCCACGTGCACATCCCGATGCACGGGCTGCTCGGCGAGGGCCAGCCGCTGCCGAGTTGCAACTGCGGCTTCCTCGGCGACGTCGAGAGCGTGGCATCGCTGACCGGCATCCGCCAGAACCTGTTGCCGTACTGGCTGACGAGGTATCCCGATCATGACCTTGCCTCGCTGCCGTTGGACCTGGCGGCCAAGGAGCTGCGCAGCTACGGCGAGCGCGGCGACGAGATGGCCAGAAAGGTGTTCGAACAGCAGGCGATGGCAATCGGGCGACTGTTCACGATCGCCGCCAACTTCACCGACCCCAACGCGTACTTCGTAGGCGGCGGCGTCGTCGAGACTGCCCCGGAGTTTCGTGATTGGTACCTGTCGGTGGTGCGCGAGAACACGTTGCTACGCGCCGAGCAACTCGACGTCGCCGAGTTCTCGCTGGTCCCCGATCTCGACATGGCCGGAGCTCGCGGGGCTGCGGTCGCGGCCCGGAGCGCGTTCCCCAGCTGACCTCACCAGGACCCCGAACTTCCGCCACCCCCACCGCCGCCGACGCTGCCGCCGGAAAACCCGCTGGACGAGCTCCCGGAACCACCCGACGGTGCGGGTGCGCTGCTCGTGCTGGCGAACGATGAGCCCATGCTGTACACCCACAATGGGCTGGCCAGGTTCATCTCCGGGGCGGGAACGTTGCTGTTGGCCAAAGCCCTGCCCCAGGCATCGGCCGCGCCCAGCGCCACGGCCCACGCGCTGTATTCGCGCAACAGTCCTTGCTTCCACGCCCAGTCGACGTGCTTGCCTTCACTCGCGGCGAGGAACCGGCGGAACGATTCGGCGCGCAGGGTCAGCGCCGAGCCTGTGGCGGTCCGTGCGGGCAGCATGACGCCGTACACGAAGTGGGCGAAGATGAACGGAACGACCACTGCAAAGACGAGTGCAGCGATCGGGCTGCGTATCGCGCCCAACAGGGCCGTGAGCAACGACCCGGCACCGAAGAAGACGAACAGCACGATCACGATCCCCACGTACTTGGTGGCCGAGCCACCCTGTCGCATGCTTCCGGGTGGAAGCCTCTTCCACCAGCCCGAATCGGCGATGCTCTGCCGCTCCTGCGCCCAGATCTTGTTCCATGCGTTGCCAAAGCTGGCGTTGTACGTGCCGAGTGCCAACTCGTCGTCGTGGTCGAGCAACTGATCGACCAAGTCCCTCGTTTCACCATCGGCTTTGTCGATGTGCGGACCGCGACCAATGACCAGCCCAGTGTCTTGCTTGGTCAGCGTGATCACATCCTTGGCGACAAGACCGGAGATCCAGGAACCCACCGTCGACCGATCGACCCGCTCGTTGAGCAGCACGGCGCCTTGCCACGGTTCGATGCCTTTCGGCGGTACGAACTCGATGGTCGCGAGCTCATCCATCTTGTCGTCCGCCACCATTCGCACGTCGGCCCTGCGCGCTTCGCCGCTCGGCAGCGGCAGCGACCCATATGCGGCATCGGCAGCTCCGCCGGCGAACACCTCGTTGCGACCCTTGCGCCGCGCCGAGGCATAGACCGCACCGACCGTGAGGAGGCCCAGCGGGATCGTGGCCAGTGCGATCGCCAACCGATGGTCCGGACGGCGTTTGGGCAGTGGTGGATCGGCTGGATTCTCGATGGGAAGACGACCGGTGATGGTCCCCCCGATGGTGATGCCTTCGCCGGCCTTGAGCGGCCTGATCACGGCGCGGTAGAGATCGCCGTCTCGCGCCAGCGTGCATCCGCCGGATGTTCCTCCCTTGCCGACGTTGCACGTCGGATTGGCAAGGGCGAGGCCTGTGACGATCACTTCGAACCTGCCGGTCTCGAGAGGCTCATCTGTGCCGATGATGTCGAGGGCGAGCTGACCGGTCGACAGCCGGGCCGAAGGCAATGTGTAGGAAAGGGTGTAACGGTGCTGTCCACTGATGGTCCTGTTGGGGTCTCCGAGTCGGATCCGGATGCCGGCGCCGACACTGTCGACGTGGACATCCGCGTTCGCATCAGCTGACGACGCTTCGATGTCGGTGGGCTCGCCAAAATCGGTGGGGACGATCCGTTGGTAGCCGTGACGATCGTTTGACCCGAAGTCCTCGTCGACCACTTCGCGGATCCCTACGCCGTCGCCACTCGTCGGCGTGACCGTGACGACCTTCGAATCGAAGCGCTCACCCGCATCTTGACCGATCACACCCGTCGCCGCGAGCAACGCCGTGCCACCTACCGCACCGAGCGCAACGACGTGGCGCCATACACCGATCTTGCCGAGCATGGTGCCAGTCTGCCGCGCCAGCTGACGCAAACGAGTGTTTCGCGCCCACCCGGGGTGGGGCGGAGACACTCGATTTGCGGATCTCGTCAGCCGCGGCCGATGAAGGGCATGCCGGCGGCCATGACCGTGAGGAACAGAACGGTGGCACCTGGTGGAAGGCTGGCCATGTAACGAACCGCACGTGCGGCATCATCGACGTCCATCACCGGTTCCGGGCGGCGGGTGCCATCGGGTTGAGGGACACCGTCGGGCATCCGCGCCGTCATCGGCGTCTCCGCATTGCCGACGTCGATCTGGCCGCAAGTGATCCCGTGTGCCCGGCCATCGAGTGCGATCGACTTGGTCAATCCCGTGATCGCATGCTTCGTGGCTGTGTAGGGCGCGGAGTTGGGACGCGGGGTGTGGGCCGAGATCGAACCGTTGTTGATGATCCGACCTCCCGACGGATCCTGGTGTTTCATCATCCTCATCGCTCGCTGTGCGCAGAGGAATGAGCCGGTGAGGTTCGTATCGACCACGCGCTGCCAATCAGTGAGCTTCAACTCGTCGAGGGGAATCGACGCAGCACCAATGCCCGCATTGTTGAACAGCAGGTCGAGCCGGCCGAAGCGCTCGTCGATCGCCGCAAACAACGCGTCGACACTGCCGACGTCGCGGACATCGGTCGGCTGCACGAGGAGATCTGTGCCGATCGACGCGGCGGTCTCTTGCAACGCGTCGGCCCGTCGACCAGCCAGGACGACACTGAAACCGTCTGCGGCCAGCCCGACCGCAACAGCCCGACCGATGCCGCTGCCGGCGCCGGTCACCAACGCGACGCGAGTATCCATGCCGCGTAGTTTCGCACGCACCCTCTTCAAACCATTCACCGCACAGTCGTGCCGGGAAAGGGCGATTGGCTACAGTCGGCCGAACATGCGCATCGCGGTTGACGACCAACCAATCGAGTACGCCGCGGGCGATTCGGTCGCCGTCGCGATCGTGCGCGCCGGCCAGCACCCGCAGCACGGAGGCACGCTGTGCCTGGCGGGCGATTGTGGCAACTGCTGTGCGGAGATCGACGGCATCGCCTTCACGCGGACATGTCTCACGGCGGCGCAGCCGGGCCTGCGCGTCGTTCGTCACCCGGCCATCGGTGGTCCGCCTCTGCGCCTCGATCCCCCCGTTGATCCGGTGGCTCCGCCGAACCACCCCGTCACAACGCTGAGCCGGGAGCACGCCGATCTGGTCGTGATCGGCGCAGGCACATCAGGAACTTCCGCAGCCGCCGGCGCACGAGCCGAGGGGCGAGAGGTTCTGGTTCTGGCGGGCGAGCTCGGCCACGACGTCGTCGGGGTGTATCCGGGCCCTCTCGTCGTCGTTCGTCTGGCCGACGGGCAGATGCTTCACGTGCACGCCCACGACGTGGTGATCGCTACCGGGGCCGCCGAACTTCACCCAGTGTGTGAGGGCAACATGTTGCGCGGGATCTTCACGGCCGGCGCAGCCGAACGGCTGCGCCGGTCTGGCGTGGATCTCGGCGTCGTCGCCACGATCGAGCTCGATCAGCTGCAGCAGATCGACGGCGACGAGAGCCGCGTCAGCGGGATCATCGACGTCGAGGGCACCGCCACGCCTTGCCAATCCGTTGTCGTCACCTCTCGAACGAGGGCGCCGCGCGACCTCCTCGCCCGCATGGTCGCGGACCCTCACGTGGTCACGGTCGGCCCGGCGGCCGCACAGTTCGACCTGCCGCCGACGCCGGCCGCCGGCACGGTGTGCCCGTGCTCGAAGGTCACGGTCGGCGATCTGGAAATGGTCTGGGACAAGGGTTTCCAGCACCTCGAGCTGGTCAAGCGGGCCTCGCTGTGCGGCACCGGCACGTGCCAGGGCGGTGCTTGCATGCCCCACCTCCGCGCGTTCGTCACCGCCAGATCGGGCAAGCCGGCGCAGCCGTTCACCGGCCGGCCGGCGTCTCGGCAGTTGACCATCAGCGAGGCAGCGGCCGACATGCACCTCGATCCGTTCCGTCGTACGGCGCTCCACGATGAGCACGTCGCGCTCGGTGCACGGATGGATCGCTTCGGCGGATGGTGGCGACCCTGGAACTACGGCGACTTCCTCGCTGAGTACTGGGCAGTTCGTGAAGGCGTTTCGCTGGGGGACGTGTCGACGCTCGGCAAGATGATCGTGACGGGCCCCGACGTCGTCGAGGCGTTGGAGCGCATCTATCCGACGACGATTCATGACATCCGTCCCGGGCGAAGTCGCTACGTGTTGTTGCTCAACGAGCGCGGCCACCTGATCGACGATGGCATGGTCTGTCGTGAGGTCACCGACGACGGGTCAGACCGTTTCGTCCTCACGTTCACGTCTGGTGGTGCGTCGTTCGCCGAAGCATGGATCCGCGATTGGCTCGAAACGTGGGGGCTCGACGTTCACATCCTCGATCGCACGTTGGCGCTCGGCGCCATCAACGTGACGGGTCCGCTGGCAGCCGAGTTGCTGCAACGCGTCGGCCTCGTCGATGCGCCGCGGTTCCTTCAGCACATGCACACCGACATCGCGGGAGTTCCCTGCCACGTGGTGCGCCTTTCGTTCACCGGTGAAGCCAGCTTCGAACTGCATCATCCACGCACACACTCAGCCGAGCTGTGGCAAACGCTGATGGCGGCAGGTCACGACCTCGGGGTGCGGCCCCACGGTCTGCAGGCGTTGTTCGCCTTGCGATTGGAGAAGGGCCACGTGATCGTCGGCATGGATACCGAGATGGACTCCACGCCGCGTCGAATCAACATGGAATGGGCAGTGAAGCTCGACAAGGCCGACTTCATCGGACGCGCCGCACTCCTGCGAACTGCTGAGCTCGACGATCATCGTCGTCTCTTCGGTTTGACGATGGCTGGGCCGGCGCCTGTTGAAGGCGCTCCGATCTGGGTCGGTGACGAGATCGTCGGTCACGTGACATCGAGCTTCCAGTCGCCGGGCCTCGGTCAGGCGGTCATGCTCGGCTGGCAGAAGCACACGCCTTTTGCCGACACCGTCACGATCGACGGCCGCGAGGCGCGGGTCACCGACACTCCGTTCTACGATCCGCAGGGCGCCCGTGCGCGCGCCTGAACTGCTCGAGGGACTTCGCGTCGTCGCCAGACCGGCAGCGATCGATGCAGCGACGCTTCCCGCCGGGGCCACGATGTTGCGCATCGCTCCCGACGACGCCCTCGTCGCGGGTGCCGCAACGCTGACGATCGACGATCCGTTCGCAATCATCGAGCCCGAGTACGCGTTCGTGAGCTGGCGCCTTCAACCGGCGGAGTTCGACACCGTCAGGCATCACATCGAGTGGCCGGTTCCCGCTGTGGGTCAGCTGGGCCAAGGTCTGATAGCCGGCGTCCCCGCGAAGATCATGATCACGCGAGACGACGTCCTCTTGATCGTCTCCGCCGGTCTGGCACACGAGCTGTCGGAGCGTCTCTGGTGAACGAGTTCGTCGAGACGCTGTTGGAACTGACCTGGCACGAGCCGAGGACGAGCTACGACGTCGTGATCATCGGTGGTGGCGGGCACGGCCTGGCGACCGCGTACTACCTCGCCACACGACACGGCATCACCAACGTCGCGGTGATCGAGGCTGACTACATCGGATCGGGAAACTCGGGTCGCAACACCACGATCATCAGAGCCAACTACGGGATCCCCGAGTCGATCCGCTTCTACAACCACAGCGTCGAGCTCTATCGCGACCTCGAGGACGAGACCGGTTGCTGGATCATGCACGCCAACAAGGGCTTGATCTGGATGGCCCACACGGAAACTGGCATGCGCGCCGAGCGATCACGGGTGCAGCTCAACAACGCCTGCGGCGTCGAGACCCTGCTGATCGACCCGATGGAGATCAAGCGTCTATGTCCGCAAATCGATCTCACCGGCGGTGGTCGGTACCCGGTGCTCGGTGCGTCCTATCACGTGCCCGGCTCGACCGCGCGACACGATCGGGTGGTGTGGGCATACGCGCAGGGCGCAATGCAGCGCGGAGTGCACGTGCTGCAGGGTACGTCCGTCACAGGGCTGCTGCGCGACGGCGATCGCGTCGTAGGTGTGAAGACATCGCGCGGCGAGATCGCAGCGGGCATGGTGATGAGCGCTGTCGGCGGCGACGTATCAACGATCGCTGCGCATGCAGGCCTGCGCCTGCCGGTGCGAACCCACCCGCTGCAGGCGTTCGTGACCAACGGCTATGCACAGGGTCTCGGACCGATCGTGTCGTCGACCGACTTGCTCTGCTACGTCTCGCAAACCGCGCGAGGACAGATGCTGATCGGCCACGAGTTCGAGCGTGAATCGAGCTACTCGCGCCAGTCGTCGTTCCAGTTCCTGCAGTCGTGCTCACTGAAGATGGCCTTTCTCCTGCCCTTCGTGCGCAACCTCAAGATCCTGCGGCAGTGGACCGGTCGTTGCGACATCTCGGCGGACTTCTCACCCATCATGGGCTTCACCGGGGTCGAAGGCCTCGTCATCACGACCGGATGGGGTACATGGGGCTTCAAGGGCATCCCCGCAGGCGGCGAGCAGATGGCTGAACTGATCGCTACCGGTCGCACGCCCGATCTGATCGCGCCCTTTGCGCTGTCTCGCTTCGCCGCCGACCATCCGATGGCCGATCAAGGATCGACGGGAACGCGCTGATGCTGACGATCACCTGCCCCAACTGCGGGCCAAGGCCCGTCGAGGAGTTTCGGTTCGGCGGCGAACTGCCCCAGCCGCCTGCTCACCTCGCGACCGACGCCGATCGCGACCTCGACCGCGTGTGGATGTTCACCAACGTCGAGGGGGTGCAGGTCGAACGGTGGTTCCACGAGGCAGGGTGTCACCGCTGGCATACCGCGCGCCGTGATACGAGCCTCGACCGTTTCGTCGACTAGGCGAATTCCCGGTGCAGTCGTACTGGAAATGGCGATCGGCGTTGACCGGGAGGAGGTCGCCGACTACGTTGTCGGAACCGGTCTCGAGGGCCGCTTGCTACAGGGGAGACTATTCATGGATCACGTGAAGAACGATGCCGTCGACGGCTTGATCGCTTCGCAGCTGAACGGGCGGCTGACTCGCCGGCAGTTGGCAACAGGCGTGTTGGCCATTCCGGCCGTCACCGCCCTGATTGCAGCATGCGGCAGCGACAAGAAGAGCACGACCAGCACCGCCGGGACAACGGGCGGAACGACGGCAGGTGGGGCCGACACAACCCTCGCAGGCACGACCGAGACATCCGCTGCTACCGAGACCAGCGCCGCAACCGGAGCAACCGGCGGCACGCTTCGCGTCGCTGCTCAGGCGCCGGCGAAGACGCTCGACCCGATTGCCATGCAAGACCTCGGCGCATACGGCGTGGTCGCACAGTGCTTCGAATACCTCTGCGGGCTCGCCGAGGACGGCGACATCGGCCCGGGCCTCGCAACCGAGTGGACGGCCAACGCCGACTCGACCGAGTGGACCTTCAAGCTTCGTGAGGGCGTGAAGTGGCAGAACGGTGCCGACTTCACCGCCGACGACGTGGTGGGCACGATGGAGCGCATCGTGTCGGCCGGCGACAAGCTCGGCGGCTCGCTGAAGGCCGGCTCGGCGGTTGCCAAGGATGCGACAACCGTGGTGTACACGCTCGAGACGCCGAACGCCAGCCTCCCGTACCTCCTGTCGATCTACAACCCGCAGTCGCCAATCACTCCCAAGGACTACGCCGCAGGCACCACACTCGACGCCCAGCCCGACGGCACCGGGCCATGGAAGCTCACGAAGTACGACCCGACGACGGGTGCCACGTTCGCGCGCAACGAGGACTGGTGGGGCGGCAAGACACCGCTTGACGAAGTCGACTGGCAGTTTTTCACCGACACCAGCTCCATGGTCACGGCGATGCAGAGCGGTTCTGTGGATGCCATCGTGCAGTTCTCGATCATCGGCGGCGATGCGTTGCTCAACGATCCCAACTTCGAGACCATCGCGATGCGTACCACGACGCACCGTGAGATCTGGATGAACTGCACCACGGGCCAGTTCACCGACAAGCGTGTCCGCCAGGCCTTCGCTCTGAGCCTCGACCGCCCCGCGCTGATCGCGACGCTGTTCGAAGGCAAGGCCGACCTCGGCAACGACAACGTCATCGCACCCCTGTACCCCTTCTTCTCCGACAAGGTGCCGCAGCGAGTTCGCGACACGGCAAAGGCCAAGCAGCTGCTCGCCGACGCCGGCTTCCCCGATGGCATCAGCGCTACGCTGCACGCCGTCGATCTGCAGGAGATCCCGCAGCTCGCCGAGCTCGTTCAGATCCAAGCCGCCGAGGGTGGTTTCACACTCGAGCTGGCGGTTGAGTCCGACGCGACCTTCTACAGCAGCCAGTGGTGCCCAGCGAGCCCCTGCGCCGGTTCCGCCGAACTGGGTATCGTCGACTACGGCCACCGTGCAACTCCTGACGTGTACCTGCTCAAGGCGTTCAGGACCGGTGGCGACTGGAACTCCTCGGCGTACAGCTCGCCGGCGCTCGACGCCGCCATCCTCGAGTACCAGGCATCAGCCGATCTCGACAAGCGCACAGCAGCGTGTGAGAAGATCGAAACGATCATGACGGAGGACACTCCGGCAGCTATCCCGTACTTCTACAACTACCTCGGAGGCTTTTCAAAGAAGTTCACCGGCGTGCGTTTGAGCGCACTCGGACAGATGCTCCTCGACCAGGCTGCCACGGCCTGACCCCATTCACCGAGAATGGGGCGGGTCGCGTCAGCGGCCCGCCTTTTTCGTATCATCGGCCACGAGATGATCCGCTACATCGCCAAACGCCTCTTCCTGTCGCTGGTCACGTTGTGGCTGCTGACGACGATCGTCTTCTTGATGGTCAAGTTGCTGCCGGGCGACCCGGCTCGATCGCTGTCGGGCGCCCAGGCACCCGAGGCCTCGGTCGAGGCACTCCGTATCAAGCTCGGGCTCAAGGATCCGTTCTTGAGCCAGTACTGGCGAGTCATCAAAGGCCTGATCACGCTTGATTTCGGCAACTCGTGGAAGAACCAGCGAACCGAGGTGTGGAGCGGGCTGTTGGCCCCGGCGCTGTTCCGCTCGGCGAAGCTCGCCGGGTTGGCGTTGCTGATCACCGCACCGCTCGCCATCACCGCTGGCGTCATCGCGGCCCGCAAACGCGACACCCTGATCGACCGAGGCATCGTCATGATCGGCCTGGCCACATCGTCGATCCCCGAGTTCGTCACCGGGGCGCTCCTCGCGGTTGTCCTCGGCCTCAACTTCCATGTGCTCAAACCGATCGCGACCATCCCGAAGGCTGCATCCGTCATCACCCAGCTGCACTACCTGTTGCTGCCCGCACTGGCAATGGCGATCGTGTACTTCGGCTACATCGCCAGGATGATGCGCGCCGGAGCGACGCGCGGGCTGGAGAGCGACTACGCCAGAACCGCGTCGATGAAAGGCCTGACGGATGGCCAGGTGATGCGACGTCACGTGCTGCGCAATGCGCTGGCGCCGACGATCACCGTGATGTCGGTGCAGATCGGCTATCTCTTCGGCGGCATCCTCGGTGTCGAAGTCGTCACCAACTACGCGGGCCTGTCGACGGTCATCCTCAACGCTTCGATCAGCAAGGATCTGCCGGTGCTGCAGTACGCAGTCATCGTGATCGCCACGATCTACATGGCCTCGACACTGCTGGCCGACATCACCATCGCCTGGCTCAACCCGCGCGCCCGATTCGAGATGGAGACCACATGAGCCGTTCTGTACGGGAGCTTCAACCGTGATCCCCACCGTCGACACGCTGACAGCCGCGACCATCGAGCGCAAGCAGGCTCGCCGCGAGAACTGGCACCTGCTGCGGCGCCGTCCCAGCTTCATCATCGGGTCGGTGATCAGCCTGTTCTGGATCGCCTGCGCGATCCTTGGCGACAAGATCACTCCGTACAACCCTCTCACCTACACGACAAAGCCGAAGTTGTCGCCACGGTGGGGTCATTGGTTCGGCACCGACAAGATCGGTCGCGACGTGTTCTCCCGAGTCATCGCCGGCGCACGCGATGTGCTGCTGGTTGCGCCACCCGCTGCTGTGCTCGGCGTGGTGCTCGGGACGATCCTCGGCACCGTCATGGGGTACCGCCGTGGGTGGATCGACCTGTTGTTGAGTCGCATCGTCGAGGCGCTGCTCGCTCTGCCGGTCATCCTCATCGGCCTGTTGATCCTCACGCTCGCCGACACCAGTCCGTTCCTCGGTTCGATCACGCTCCACAGCCGCAAAGTGCTGGTGATCTACGTCGTCGCCTTGCTGTTCACGCCGATCGTCGCCCGTACCGTGCGCTCCGCAGTCATCGGCGAACGCGAGCTCGACTACGTCACTTCGGCAAAGCTGCGCGGTGAGTCCGGACGTTTCATCATGAGCCGCGAGATCCTTCCCAACATCTCCGGCCCGATCATCGTCGAGCTCACCGTCCGCATCGGCTATGCAATCTTCACAGTGTCGACCCTCAGCTTCCTCGGTGTCGGCATCCAGCGGCCGTCACCGGACTGGGGCCTGGCGATCTCCGACGGGCGCGACCTCGTGCGGGCCAACGTGTGGTGGCCCATCACGTTCCCCGCACTGGCGATCGCAACGCTCGTCATCGGCGTCAACCTCATCGCCGACGCGATCCAATCGGTGTACGACCGATGACGCTCTCACCCTCGGCGTCGCCCGCCGACTCTCCGGCCACCAATGCTGCGCTCGACGTGCGCGACCTGCACGTCGACTACATCGTGCGAGGCATGGCCCGGCCGGTGCTGCGCGGTGTGTCGTTCACGGTCCAGCCGGGCGAGGCGTACGGCCTGGTCGGCGAATCCGGTTGCGGCAAGTCGACCACCGCCTACGCGGCGCTGCGCTACCTGCCACGAAACGGTCGGATCTCCAGCGGCACGATCATGGTGGACGGCGAGAACGTGACCAAGATGTCGCACGAGCGACTGCGGTTGTTCCGCGCCCACGCT
>JANMRB010000142.1:0-3514 GCA_031370825.1 Ilumatobacteraceae bacterium | reverse complement strand
CCGCATACGGAGTCGGGTTGTGGACGCACGCCGTGCACTGGCGCAGTGGCGCCAGAGAAGCGCACGACGTCACGTTCTGGCAGCACTGGCTGCGCGACTCGACGCTGTCGATCCCATTGGTCTTGTTAGCGGTGCTCGTGGCCACCGTAGCCGTCGGTCAGCGGGCCAAGATGGTGCACACAGCCAGCGCGATAGCGGCCGCTGTATCCGCGGTGCTGGCGCTCGGGGTTCCGATGCACGCGGGCATCTTCGGCCACGCGGCCCACCACGGGGTCGTTCCACCGTTGCCGGTGTCGATGTCCGCCGAGTTCCTCATCGACCTGCCCGTCGCATTGCTCATCGCTGCGGCGTTCCTCGGGCTTGCCGGCATCACGTGGCCGGCGCGCCGAGCTCTGCGCAGTCGCGAGCGTGTCGCATTGGCGATGGCCGCGTTGTTCGCAGTGGGAATCATCACCATCCCGACCTCGCAGGCCAGCGCGACCACCCCTCCCAGCGTGTGCCCTGCCGGCACTGTGACCCGCAGCTACGCGGTGACGATCATCGATGTCGACATCCCATTGAACCGTTGGGGTGATCACGACCCGGCGGGCAAGATGTACGCCCTCACCAGCCAGATCCCGGCGATTCGCGTCGAAGAGGCCAGCCGAGAGGTGTCGCTCGGCCTGCGCGACGATCCCATCCAGCCGTTGGTGATCCGTGCCAACGAAGGCGATTGCGTTGTGATCAACGTGACCAACCGCGCTTCCGGCGGAAGCTACGGACTGCACATAGACGGACTGCCGTTCGATCGTCCCGGCGACAAGGTCGGCAAGAACTTCAGTGGCGAGGTCTCGAGCGGCGGCCAATCGGCCGTCTTCCGTTACTACGTTCCCAATGACCCCGCGCTCGAGGGTTCACACTACATGAGCCCCGGTGCCGGCCATCGTGCGGCCATCGATCACGGGCTCTTCGGGGTGCTGTCGGTCGAGCCTCCTAACTCCCTGTGGCTATCGCCGAAGGATGCGGTGACACCGATCGAGTCCGGTTGGGAAGCCATCATCTGGCCGGCCAGCGAGCCGTCGTTCCGCGAAAACGTGAAGATCCTGCACGAGATCGGCAACGAGAAGGAGCTCGTCTACGACAAGAACAACCTGCCGCTACCGACTGTCGATCCGATCACCGAGGCGTACCGGCCCGGCAGTCGCGGTATGAACTACCGGTCAGAGCCCTTCATGGACCGGCTCAGGCTCGATCAACACGAGAAGTCACACGCGTACAGCTCGAGCATGTTCGGTGACCCGGCGACGATCATCCCGCAGGGTTACCTCGGCGATCCCACCAAGTTCCGTGTCGCTCACGGTGGTGCCGAGTTGTTCCACATCTATCACCTGCATGGTGGCGGCGATCGCTGGCGCGCCAACCCCCAGAGCGATACCGGCAACTACTACTACGACACCGGTCTGCACAAGGAGCCGGTCGAGGTCTCCGCCTCGGACCGCGTCGACGCGGTCAACACCGGCCCCGGCGAGAGCTTCAACGCCGAGATCGAGGGTGGCGCCGGTGGCGTGCAGCAAGCAGCGGGCGACTTCTTGTTCCACTGCCACATCGCCGAGCACTACCCCTCGGGTATGTGGGGGCTCTGGCGAGTCTTCGACACACTGCAGACAGACCTCGCCCCGCTGCCGGATCGGGTCGGTCCCGCTGCTGCGGTCACGTCGGCGGAACTGATCGGCAAGACAATGCCGAACGGCACCGTTGTGACCAAGGACAATCTGGCGACGTGGATCAATGCCCAACTTCCACCGCAGGGCATCGCGATCGGCAGCCAGGATCCGGCCGTGTGGGACTGGACCGTCGACACAACCGATCCCGAGCACCCGTTGTATCTCGGCGAGCCGGAACCAGCGACCGCCGAGACCCCCAACTACACCGAGGGCGTAACGGGTCACTTCGGTTCCAGACCTGGTGATCGGTTCTTCGGCAACAGACCGGCCATCCTGTTCGACCCAGTAAACGGAAGACCTGCCTGGCCGATGATGCGACCTCATCTCGATCGCAGACCGCCGTTCGCACCCAACCTGCACTCGGGAACACCATGGCTCGGCGAGACAGCTGACCGGCCGGCCGATCCAGCATCGGCCAACCCGTGGCTGGCGCGCCCCGACGGGCTGTGCCCGGCCAATGCGCCGGTCAAGAACTTCAACGTGGTCGCCGTCCAGACGCCTGTCGATGTGACGACACGTCTCAGCGACCCCCAAGGTCTGCTGTTCACGTTGGCCGAGAACAAGGACAAGTTGCTCGCCGGTCAGATGAAGAAGGAGCCGTTGGCAATACGCATGAACGTCGGTGACTGCGGAGCTGTCACCTTGACCTCGGAGGAGACTGACAAAGCGCAGTTCGGTGGCTTCGCGAAAGTGGAGATGCACATCCACCACGTGCAGTTCGACCCGCAGGGCTCGGACGGGACCTCCATCGGGTACAGCTTCGAGCACTCGATCCGGCCCTACACGGTCGAAGACACGAGGTTGGCGGTAGCCGCGGCCCAAGGGACGACCTCGATCAAGCTCAATCGAATCGATCCGAAGTATCGACCCGGTGTCGCATTCGGTGTGGGCCTTGGCAAGGACAGCATCGAGCAGGCAACCATCGTGTCGGTCGATGCCACGACGAGGACGATCGTTCTCGACCGCCCGCTGGCCACGAACCATGCTGCCGGCGAAGGCGCCGGCATCGAGTTCATCCGCTACCGCTGGTATGCCGACGCCCTGCTCGACAACATCTTCTGGCACGACCACGTCGACGGCATCCACGGCTGGGGCCACGGTGGCGTTGGCATGCTGATCATCGAGCCGAAGGACTCGACGTATCACGACCCGACCACCGGCGCAGAAGTGCGTTCCGGCACGGTTGCAGACATCCACTCGCACCCGGATTCCTATGGCATGGTGCATCCGATGGCGAAGGGCCTCGTGGACGGCAGCTTCCGGGAGATGGTCATCTGGACGTTGGACGACAACCCGGTGACGGACTCGACCATCAACTTGCACGCGGCACCGTTCAGTGATCGCGGCACCGATCCTTCGTTGTTCTGAGTTCGTACACGTACGGCGACCCGAGCACCCCGCTGCTGCGAGCCTATCCTGGCGACCCAGTGGTGATCAGGGCCATCCATGTCGGTCCGACGATCGACAGCTTCCGCATCGACGGTCACCACTTCTACGTCGAGAAGCGCAGCACATTGCAAGGCTCGATGAACAGCCGGGTCGCCGACACCATTCACAGTGGTGTGTCCGAGCGCTACACGTTGATACTCGACGGTGGTGCCGGCGGTGTCGGCAAGCAACCCGGTGACTACCTGTATCACAACGGCATCGCCCGCCGGTTCAAGCAGGGCGCGTGGGGCATCATGCGCGTCCTTCCTCAGAGCTCGCCATCGCTGCAACCGCTTCCGGACTATGCGGCACCCGCAGGAACCTATGTACAGCCGGTCGTCACCAACGCCAGGCCACCCGCAACGGTTGACGCGGGCAATCCG
>JANMRB010000161.1:0-4206 GCA_031370825.1 Ilumatobacteraceae bacterium | reverse complement strand
GAGCTTGCCGGTGAAGCCCTCCCAACCAGCGTTCAGCCGCTCACCGATCTCGGCGAATGCATCGTCCAGGCTCACGTTCACGAGCGCGTCGACATCCCGTGATGCTCTGGCCGCGACACCGAAGCGGATCTCCATGCTCGCGCCGCCCTTGAACGCGAGGCGGGGAGCACCACCCTGATCGAGTCCGTCGAGGATCGTCGCGAGCACCGAGATCGCAACAAGCCGTCGAAGGCGACCGGCGGTCGCTTGTACATCCGTGTTGTCCCGTGACCACGCGTTGAGCAGCCGCTCAAGGTGAGCCAGGTTGCCGGGCCGACGGTCAGCGGCCATCGCCGCCGCCGCGGTTGTTGTCGGGCAGCGCGCGGTCGTAGAGGCGAACGAGGAGTCGTGCCGCCGTCTGCGTTCCGATGTGTTCGCGGGCCTGTGCGCGCCGGATGGCCTGCTCGATCATGTCGCCGGCAACACCCCAGTCGATCGCCTGTCGGATGGCGAGGGCGGGAGACACCACCGGCACGCCACGCACCTCGTCGCGGTCAGCGGCCTCGACCAAGACGTGGTGGATCTGATACAGCTCACCGCCCGCTCGGCGCGGCCTGTACCCCGGTGGGACGGCGATGTGGATTTTGCGCGGGTTCACGTCGGCCAAATCCCAGAGCAACAGCCCCGATTCCCCGGCGATCAATCCACGACCCTTCGCCCACAGCACCGCCTCCATCAGCTCGGTCTGCTCGTCGAACGGCACCGTCGAGATCCGGTACACGCCCTGAGCCCGCCGCTCGAGCACGCCAGTCGCAGCCATCCGACGCACCTGGTCATCCGCGACATCGACCCCTGCGGCCTGCGCGACCGTGAAGAGACCATGCTGCTGCGCGGCCACTTCCAACAGACGAGCGACGGGGTTCTCCATGGGCAAAATCCTAGCCCATGCGCCACGTTTCTACAACAAATCAGCCTTATAGCTTACAAAACCGTGGCATGAGCGCATGATTCTGCGAGCAGAGGATCAGATCTGGCCGTCAGGCAACGACGACGTTGGGCAGTGTCTGTTGACCGATTCTGGCGTTGTTGCGGGCGTCGTCGATGCCACGGTGGTCTGGCATCGTCGACGTCACGGACGGCGGCGGCGTTGAATCTGCGATCGTCGGGTTGTTGGCCTGATCGCAGAAGGTTTGGCTCCACCTCAGAGGGAAAGAACGAAGGCCCGATCCTCTCGGACCGGACCCTCGATTTTTGGTGGCGGGGGCAGTGGTGGCGGGGGCAGTGGTGGCGGGGGCAGGATTTGAACCTGCGACCTTCGGGTTATGAGCCCAGGACCGAAGCTTTCGGCCGTCCCTGGTAGAGCTGCATTCGAACTGCTCGCGAAGAGAATCCGATTGTCCGTGAGTTCCCGTCGCTCTCCGCTGTTTACCGGTGTGCTGGTACATACTTGGTACATGACTCTCGCTCCTCAGCAGCCGTCATGGTGAGTGGCGAACTATGTCGACGCGATCAAACCGATCGATGGCATCGTAGGGGCGGACGCGCTCGATGGTCGACCCCGCCGGAGACATGCATCGTGTGGACAAACGCGCTCGTGACGAACATCGGGGTCGGCTGGCCGCTGGCGAGATGACACCAGCTTTGTTGGAACCAATTGGACGGCTCGGGAGTTAAGGGGGGATGGATTTGACACCGGCCCGCGCGACGGTTAGGGCTGCCAAGCTGGAACCGGTGCGCTCTGACGCGCTGGAGTATGTCGCCTTCTCGTTTGCGGACTTCTACTCCGTGAATCATGCTTCGGTTGCGCGGGCGTTGAGTGTCACGCTCGGCGACGACCACCTCGCGACGGAGGCGGTGGATGAGGCGATGGCGCGCGCCTACCAACGCTGGGATCATGTCCGTGGCCTGGAGAGTCCAGGGGGATGGGTGTACACGGTTGGCCTCAACTGGGCTCGATCGCTGTGGCGGAGGTCGTTGCGATCCATGTCGATCCGAGATCGTGAATCGGAATCTGACATCGCGGCAGTTCAGTGTTCTGATCTCGATCTCGACCGAGCGTTGCGGAATCTGTCGCTCGATCAGCGTGCGGTTGTGGTGTGCCGTCATCTCATCGGCTACTCAGAACTGGAAACGGCGCGCGTGCTCGGTATCCGACCCGGCACTGTGAAGAGCCGCTTGAACCGGGCCCTGACGGGATTGAGGTCATCGCTTGCTGACACAGACGAAATCGGAAGGAGGGATGGGCGATGACCGATGTCGATCGACTCCATCGCCATCTCGAGGAGCGGGCGCGGATCGCGACCGTGGAAGCAACTCCGCTCGCAAGCATCGTGGGTCGCGCCAAGCAGCGTGACAGACGGAGGCGAGCAGCGATCGGAGCGTTCGGCGTGGCCGCCGTCGGCGGACTCGCCGTTGGCGCGCTCTGGATGGGAGGATCGGATGACAAAGAGGTGCGATCCGTCGACTCGTTGCCCGGAACTGTCGAAACGACACCGAGTCTGCTCCCGGCTGACTCGACGCCCGCAGCGACCACGATGTCAGCGCCCGGCACAGGCGGCGAGTCCGCGTTCGCTGCTGCGATCGAAGCCTCCGGTCTGCTGACCAGCCCGTCGGCCGACGACGCGGCCCAGGCGACCGACAACGACCTTTACCGGGACGGCGACGTTGGGATGCAGATCTCGTCGGTGGGCAACTCCGTCTCGTTGCGCAGGTGTCGAGACTCGGAGTCCGCCACGTGCGGCACCGGCTGGGCGTACGTGACCGAGGTTGCCGGCGGTGGCGAGGTGCATGGCGGGCTGTTGGGTGAAGCGAGTCCGGTCAATCTGCAGCTGCAGCTGCTCGATGAGCGCTACTTCGTGGCGTCGGAGAGCGCACCCGACGCGCAAGCGCCCTCGAGGGCCTGGTTGATCGATGCGGTGTCGGGACAGGCTGGGGTTCTCGGCTGGCGCGACGAGCCGACGACACTGAACTCGCCTGCGCAGATGCTGCTGCTGTGCGAAGAGTCGTACAACTCGTTCGCCACGCACTGCGCTGTCGTTCGCGGCCCCGACGCCGCCGACGGGGGATGGCAGTTCTTGCCAACCGAGGGCGGATTGCCAAGAGTGGTCGATGCTCGGGACGGCACGATCCGGCCATTGGCGGTGCCCGACGACGTGGTGGCCGGTCTTCCCGTCGCGCAACACGGCACCGGCCGGATCTGGATCGGGACCGATCCCGACGGCGACCGGCTCGGCCTCGCCTACAGCGACGACGGCGGCGCGTCCTGGAACGAGGTCGCGCTCCCGCAACAGATAAGCGCCACCAGCGAGGAGTTGGCGACGAGCCTCCTTCCCTATGGAGACGACCTGTTGGAGATCGCAGCGGACGGTGACCGCGTCGCAGTGGCCCGCTCGTGGGGAGGCGACAACAACACCGTGTACGTCTCCGATGACGCTGGAACGAGCTGGACTACCGCAGCCTCCGAACCAGGCGGCAACGGTGTACACCTGTACGTCCTCGCCGACGGACGCCTCGTGGTGATGGGATCGATCGACACCCGACCGAACGACCTGTTCGCGTCGACCGGCTCGGACTGGGCCGAACTCGACAACGTCGACTTCCAGTTCGCCGACCCCGAGTCGCTCTCGGACAAGCGGTTCAGCGTCAACGGCGCCGGCGTCGCCATGATCCACTCGTTCATGTACCCATGCGACGGCGCCTACCCGTGCCCGGGGTACACCATGGACGAGGCCGAGCGCGCCACGCTCGACACGATCGACGTCAGCACCGACCTGAGGAACTGGTCGACCATCCAGATCCCCAATCCTTGATCGGTGAACCGCGCGTACCCATGGACGTGGAGTCGCAGCAGCTGCGGGCCGCTCTATCTCGATCGTACCGAAAGTCGTGGTCAGGGCCGAGTCGTGGGGCGGGCCACACCAGCTCCTTTTACGGGAGCGCTCAGGCGAGGGCGTTCTCGGGAACACCGGTTACCAACGGTCAATCGCGGTTCACACGGACACCTGTCCCGAGCGCGGACACAAGCCCCTCAGCAGGAACAGCGGGATCGAGCGGATGACGGTTCGATGCCCCGCCACTCGCTGTCAATGATCTTCGGGTTGGTTCCGAAGTGGTCAAGTGCCGATGACACCCGCATGGCCTACATCATTTCCCGCAACAACCGTTTCTATGTCGTCGCCTACGACGGCGTCGACCCAGCCACCGGTCGCGAACGCCGACGATGGCACC
>JANMRB010000141.1:0-2044 GCA_031370825.1 Ilumatobacteraceae bacterium | reverse complement strand
CGTCGACGCGGTCAACACCGGCCCCGGCGAGAGCTTCAACGCCGAGATCGAGGGTGGCGCCGGTGGCGTGCAGCAAGCAGCGGGCGACTTCTTGTTCCACTGCCACATCGCCGAGCACTACCCCTCGGGCATGTGGGGGCTCTGGCGAGTCTTCGACACACTGCAGACAGACCTCGCCCCGCTGCCGGATCGGGTCGGTCCCGCCGCTGCCGTCACGTCGGCGGAACTGATCGGCAAGACAATGCCGAACGGCACCGTTGTGACCAAGGACAACCTGGCGACGTGGATCAATGCCCAACTTCCACCGCAGGGCATAGCGATCGGCAGCCAGGATCCGGCCGTGTGGGACTGGACCGTCGACACAACCGATCCCGAGCACCCGTTGTATCTCGGCGAGCCGGAACCAGCGACCGCCGAGACCCCAAACTTCACCGAGGGCGTAACGGGTCACTTCGGTTCCAGACCGGGTGATCGGTTCTTCGGCAACAGACCGGCCATCCTGTTCAACCCGCAAAACGGGAGACCGGCCTGGCCGATGATGCGACCTCATCTCGATCGCAGACCGCCGTTCGCACCCAACCTGCACTCGGGAACACCTTGGCTCGGCGAGACAGCTGACCGGCCGGCCGATCCAGCATCGGCCAACCCGTGGCTGGCGCGCCCCGACGGGCTGTGCCCGGCCAATGCGCCGATCAAGAACTTCAACGTCGTCGCTGTCCAGACGCCCGTCGATGTGACGACACGTCTGAGCGACCCCCAAGGTCTGCTGTTCACGTTGGCCGAGAACAAGGACAAGTTGCTCGCCGGCCAACTGAAGAAGGAGCCGTTGGCGATACGCATGAACGTCGGCGACTGCGGTGCTGTCACCTTGACCTCGGAGGAAACTGACAAGGCACAGTTCGGCGGGTTTGCGAAAGTGGAGATGCACATCCACCACGTGCAGTTCGACCCACAGGGCTCGGACGGGACCTCCATCGGGTACAGCTTCGAGCACTCGATCCGGCCCTACACGGTCGAAGACACCAAGTTGGCGGTAGCCGCGCCCCAAGGGGCAACCTCGATCCGGCTCAGCCGCATCGATCCGAAGTATCGACCTGGTGTCGCATTCGGTGTGGGTCTTGGCAAGGACAGCATCGAAGAGGCAACCATCGTGTCGGTCGATGCCGCGACGAGGACGATCGTTCTCGACCGCCCGCTGGCCACGAACCACGCTGCCGGCGAAGGCGCCGGCATCGAGTTCATCCGCTACCGCTGGTACGCCGACGCCCTGCTCGACAACATCTTCTGGCACGACCACGTCGACGGCATCCACGGCTGGGGCCACGGCGGCGTCGGCATGCTGATCATCGAGCCGAAGGGTTCGACATATCACGACTCGACCACCGGCGCGGAAGTGCGTTCCGGCACGGTTGTCGACATCCGTTCGCACCCGGATTCGTATGGCATGGTGCATCCGATGGCGAAGGGCCTCGTGGACGGCAGCTTCCGGGAGATGGTCATCTGGACGTTGGACGACAACCCGGTGACGGACTCGACCATCAACTTGCACGCTGCACCGTTCAGTGATCGTGGCACCGATCCTTCGTTGGTTCTCAGTTCGTACACATACGGTGACCCGAGCACCCCGCTGCTGCGCGCTTACCCCGGCGACCCCGTGGTGATCAGAGCGATCCACGTCGGTCCCACCATCGACAGCTTCCGCATCGACGGACACCACTTCTACGTCGAGAAGCGATCGAGGAACGCGATGAACGGGGACATGTCCAGCCGCGTCACCGACACCATCCACAGTGGCGTGTCCGAACGCTACACGTTGATACTCGACGGTGGTGCCGGCGGTGTCAGCAAACAGCCGGGGGACTACCTGTATCACAACGGCATCGCCCGCCGGTTCAAGCAGGGAGCGTGGGGCATCATGCGCGTCCTTCCTCAGAGCTCGCCATCGCTGCAACCGCTTCCGGACTATGCGGCACCCGCAGGAACCTATGTACAGCCGGTCGTCACCAACGCCAGGCCACCCGCAACGGTTGACGCGGGCAATCCG
>JANMRB010000065.1:0-4400 GCA_031370825.1 Ilumatobacteraceae bacterium | reverse complement strand
GCCTGGCTCGCACCCCGCTACTGGCAGACGCTGCACGAGCAGCGCCGCGATCTTTCGGCTGCCTTCCCCGATCCCGGCGGCCGATCGGCGGCGGACTTCCAGCGGTGGTGCCGCAGTGCCTTCACGTGCGACGAGGTCCCTCTGTTGGTGGCTGCTCCAGAGCCGACGCGCAGCCACCTCGCCGTGGCCAACGACCTTCGTCGCGACGGTCTGAACCTCGTCGGCTATCTCACCCGGGCATCCGGCCTCGGTGATGTCGCTCGGCGGCTGCTCGACGCGATCGGCCAGGCGGGACTGCCGCACAGCACCGTTGCGACAGAGCGAACAGCCAGCCCCATCGACGTCGCCATGGACATCGACAACCGGGTCGAGTTCACCAACTCGGTCTGCGTCGTCACCGCCGACCAGTTCCCGTTTCTCGCCGGCGACTTCCCACAGTTGTTTGCCGCCACACGCCGGATGATCGGCTACTGGTTCTGGGAGCTCGAGCACGTGCCGCTGCACATGCGTCAATCGATCGCCTTCGTCGACGAGATCTGGGCCGGTTCACGATTCGTCACCGAGGCGTTCGCTGCAGTGTCGCCCGTTCCGGTGCGCCACGTTCCCATCCCGGTCGCCGAGCCCCGCTCCTCGGGTCGTTCACGCCAAGCCTTCCCCGTGCTGGCTGGCCTGGGCGATCGACCGCTGTTCGTCACCGTGCTCGACCACCTCAGCGTGACCGAGCGCAAGAACCCGGTCGGTGCCGTCGAGGCGTTCCGCCAGGCCTTCGCGCCCGATGAAGGGCCTGTGCTGATCATCAAGACGATGAACGGTCGCCAGCGATGGGCGAGCCACCAGCGAGTGCTGGCCGCCGCCGAGGGCCGTGCCGACATTCGGGTGTGGGACGAGACGCTGGATCGCGCCGACCAGATGGCGTTGATCGCCTCCGCAGACTGCGTCGTTTCGCTGCACCGCAGCGAAGGCCTGGGGCTGCACCTGGCCGAGGCGATGTGGCTGGGAACACCGACGATCGCCACCCGCTACTCCGGAAACCTCGACTTCATGAACGACGACAACTCGTTGCTGATCGATGCGGCCATGGTCAACGTCGTGAACGGCGAAGGGGTCTACCCGCCGACAGCGAAATGGGCCGACCCCGACATCGATCAGGCCGTAGACGCGATGCGCCGAATTGTCGGCGATGCCGCGCTGGCTGCGCGGCTGAGCGCCGCCGGCCGGCAGACGATGGAGCGGCAACCTACGCTCGCCGAGACCGGTAGGTTGATCAGCCAGCTAGTGCTCGGGGAAGAATGACGCCATGGGACTTCGCAGCCAACTCAGCTGGATCGCCAACGGACGGGCAGCGACGCAGTCGACGCTCGAGTCGTTGACAGCCGACCTTCAGGCATTGCAGCTCAAGGTCGAAGCACTGCAGCCGAAGGTCACGGCCATCGAGGCCCGCCAGCTCGACGAGTTCGACAAGGTGCGCGTCGCAGTGGCCGACGCCACCGATGACCTAATGGCCAGGGTCGCAGCGCTCCGTCAGCAGATCGAGAAGTCGTGAGCACCGACGACTCTCCCGCGCAGCGACTGGCGCGTTGGACCGACGTCGACGCGGCGATCGGAATTGCTGCCGAGGCCGAGCAGTTGCGTGCCCGGCTCAGCGAGAAGGTCGTCGAACTCGAGGACCTCAGGGCGCGGCTCGCCCAGCTCACCAGCCGGGTCGCCCAGCTCGAAGCACAGAACGCCGAGCTGCGTCGCACGGCAGGCCGAGTTCCGCTGACCGTCCTGGCCCGGCGTGTCTATCGCCGAGGCCGATCCGCCGCGGCCAAACGCCTGCCGCGATGACACTGGTCAGCGCCATCGTGCCGTCCATCGGCACGAGCGGAGAGGTCGGTGGCAAGGTCCGCACCTTCGTCGTCGACGCGGTCCGTTCGGTGCTGGCCACCGCTGGGGTCGACATCGAGGTGATCGTCGTCGCCGGACGCGAGATGCCGCCTGAAGTCGTGGAGCGGCTCCGGGCACTCGGCCCGCAAGTACGGATCGTCGATTATCAGCAGCAGTTCAACTTCTCCGCCGTGGTCAATCTCGGCGCAGCCCATGCTCGTGGGAAGAACCTGCTGTTGTTGAACGACGACACGGAGGTGATCGGCGCCAATTGGCTGGTGCAGATGCTCGACGCTTGCAGCGCGGGTGTCGGCGCTGTCGGCGCCAAGTTGTTGTTCGAAGACGGAACGTTGCAGCATGCCGGCCACACGTATCGCACCGCTGCCGGACACGTCGGCTTCGGACTGCCCGGCAACAGCGCGGGCCGCAACGGCTTGTTGCTCCGCCGCCGCGAGGTCGCTGGGGTCACGGCGGCCTGCATGCTGACGCCCTACTCGGTCTTCGATGCGGTCGGCGGGTTCACGGTGCAGTTGCCGGGCAACTACAACGATGTCGACTACTGCATGAAGCTGAGGGTCGCCGGATGGTCGATCGTCTACGAGCCTGCGGCGGTGCTGTACCACTTCGAATCCCGCTCGCGGGTCGCCGGCATCAAGCCCGAGGACATCGAAGTGATCCAAGGGCGTTGGTTGACCCATCTCGTCGACGACCCCTTCACCCCCGCTTCGGTCTGAGTTAGGAGACTGCTGAGCAAGTGTTTTGTTCAGTTCCGGTCGGGTCGCCGCCTCAACTTGGGAGCGTTTGGAGCCGAAGGACCCGTATGCGGTCCGCACACTCCAAACGCTGTCGCCGGCTGCAACTGGGCCACGCCTTTCATCATCGCCACTGCGGTCGGTCATGCCCTACCCCCCACACCCGAAGAGGCGACGTGCTCAGCAGTCTCCTAGCCGTCGATCGCCACGACCCGATCGAACCTGGCGTATGGGGTCCACACGGTTCGTGCTCCCGATGCGGCGAGCGCCTGCGACAGGGCGCGGCCCGCTGCATCGAATCCGCCGTTGGCGCGATCGCGGCATTCTCTCCAATGGGCCGCCGATATTGCTGCCGCGCCGAGGGTGACCTGTGTGCACTCGCGCTCGATCAGCAGGTCGTTTCCGGCGCTGGGCGTCGACACACGTAAGCCGGCCAGCTCGTACCACCGATAGTTGGGCACGTCCCAGCCGGCGTGCACGACCACATCGTTCTCGTCGGCGATCAGTGAACCGGCCAAGCCGGTGCCCGGCGAACGGGCCAGCCCGGCCAGCGTCTCCAACCAATCGGGTGTGAGGTCCGACCGCGGAACGAGCCCGGGTGCAACCGACACCAACACCTCGCACGGGTAGTGGTTGAAGGCCTGATCCAGCGCGACGGCGATCGACCAATCACCTGGCACCGGCAGCATGTGCCAACGCTCGCCGGCCGCCTCTTCCAGCAAGGAGACCAACTCGGTGGGCAGCGATGACGGGTAGGCGACGACGAGGCGAGCGGCGGGATGGGTCGTGCGCAGCGCGTCGAGTGTCGCAGCCGCGGCCAACCGATAGGGCCGGGACGCGCCTCCCTCTGCTCGAGTTGGTACGACGACGGTGATCGGCATGTCCGGCGGAACATTTCGCAGCAGTCGATACGTGCCCTCCAGCGGCCCATGAACAACGGTCGCGTCCAAGCCGAGCCGATCGCACTGCTCCTGCACCGCCTGTCGCCCGCGCGCCACTGCGTTGCCGAGGGTCGAGGTCTCGCGCGACACAGAACTGGAGACATCGCGCCAGTGGTAGAGCATGTGCGGAAGATGCACGACCCGTCGACCGCGCGCCTCGATCAACTCCGTGGAGCGAAGGATCAGGTCGTGATCCTGTGATCCGTCGAAGCCGGTCCGAAAGCCGCCGACATCGGATACCACGTCGCGGCGGAGGACCGAGAGGTGGCACGTGTACATCGATGCACGGAACCGTTCCGGCGACCAATCGGGCTTGAGGAAGTGGACCGATTCGCGGCCGTCGACGAGGACGTGCGCCTCGTCGCTGTACACGTAGTCCACGTCGCCGGCAGCGTCGATGGTCGAAGCCATCTGCTCGAGCGCAGTGGTGACCAGCCGGTCGTCGTGATCGAGCATGGCGATGAACTCACCGCGGGCCATCGACATGGCATCGTTCGAGGCGGCGACGATCCCGCCGTTGGTCGATCGGTGCATGACTCGGATGCGCTGGTCCTCGCGTTCGAGGGTCTCGAGTGCAACGCGGACCTCGGGCCGGGTCGAGCAGTCGTCGACAACGCACCATTCCCAATCACTAAACGACTGCGACCGCACGCTGTCGGCGCATGCCCAGAACGCGCCGAGCGGAGGGTTGTAGACGGGCGTGATGATCGAGAATCGGGGAGTGATGGTCGTCGATGCTAACGACCACTGGTACTGTGACGGCCGATGTGCCGAGTGTTCGTGAGCGGGCGCGGCAACGTCTACATGAGGGAAATTGCCGAGCACTTGGTCGAAGCCTTGG
>JANMRB010000039.1:0-13628 GCA_031370825.1 Ilumatobacteraceae bacterium | reverse complement strand
CACGGCGATGACCGTGCCCTGAAATTCGGTGAGGCCTGCCTCCAATGCCTCGGCTGACACAAGATCGAGGTTGTCGGTGGGCTCGTCGAGCAGCAGCAAGGTCGCACCGCTGAGCTCGAGGAGCAGGATCTGGAAGCGGGCTTGCTGCCCGCCGCTCAACGTGTCGAAGTTCTGTTCGGCGCAGCCCTGCATCTCGTAGCGCCGCAGCATGCCCATGGCCGGGCCGCGAACGACGTCGTTGTCGTGGAGGATCTTCAGAAGCGTTCGGCCGCTCCACTCCGGATGCTCGTGCGTCTGGTTGAACAGGCCCGGCACGACGCCGGCTCCAAGGCGAACCTCGCCGCTGTGTGGCACGGACGTGTCGCCGCCGAGCACGCGTAGGAAGTGGCTCTTGCCTGCGCCGTTGCCGCCCAGCACGGCGACGCGCTCGCCGTACCAAAGCTCGAGGTCGAAGGGATCTGTCAGGCCGTGAAGTTCCAGCTGTCGTACGGCTAGCGCACGCTTGCCCGTTCGAGCGCCTCCGAGTCGCATGTCGATTCGTTGCTCGCGCACGAGCTTGGGTGCTTCGTTGCGTTCGAGGAACTGCCGCAGGCGACTCTCCGCGGCCTTGAGCCGTGGGGCGAACTTGTCGCTGATCTTGGCTCGTTGGCGCATCTCGATCGCCATCTCTTCGAGCCGCTTGCGTTCGTCCTCGAAGAGGGCCAATGCGTGTTCACGGTTCTCGAGGCGCGCCTGGCGCGCTTCGTGATAACCCGCGAACCCACTTCCATGCGTCCACGCTCCGCTGGCTTCGACGGTGACGATCTTGGTCGCGGATGCAGCCAGCAGCTCACGATCGTGGCTGACGAACAACATCGTCTTGCGGCTGGCGCGCAGCTCGGACTCCAACCACCGTTTGCCCGGCACGTCGAGGAAGTTGTCGGGCTCGTCGAGTAGCAACACGTCGTAGTCGCTGCGCAACAATGCCTCGAGCGCCAAGCGCTTCTGCTCGCCGCCGCTGAAAGTGCGCAACGGGCGGCGTTCGAGGTCGGCGAATGGTTCACCGATCGCTTTGGTGCAGCACGCATCCCAGAACACCTCGGCCTCGTATCCACCGGCGTCACCCCACTCGGCCAGGGCAGTGGCATACCGCATGGGATCATCGGCTGCGGCTGATTCGGCGCCGTCCAGGCGAGCCGCGGCATCCTGCAGACGTTGCGGGGCCAGCGAGACCATCAGATCGCGCACCGTCAGGTCGGTGTCGCCGACGAGTTGGCGCATCACGCCGAGCCGTCCATCGACGGAGATGGTTCCGCTGGTCGCCGAGGCCTCTCCCGAGATCAACCGAAGCAGCGTGGTCTTGCCCACGCCGTTTGCACCCACCAGCGCGACGCGGTCGCCGTTGCCGACGTTGAAGTTGACGTCGCGCAGCAGCTCAGCGCCTCCCGGACGCCGCCATCCAACATGGCTGACCTGGATCGATCCCATACCTGGCCGCTCACGCTATGTCACGGTGACCGCAGATTGTCGACCAGTTACACTGAGTCGGATGTTGCAGAAAGCTCAAGCTCCGGCCACGTTGCCGCAGGCCAACGATGCGTGTTGGTGCGGTAGCGGACGCAAGTACAAGCGCTGCCACAAGCCGCTGGAAGGCAGGGTTCTGCAGGGCGTCGTCAGCGCCCGCCGCGACGTTCCGGCGCACATCGCCCGCCCGCCGTATGCCGAGACCGGTGTGCCCGTCAGGTGGGCCGAGCCGCGCGTGAAGTCGCCCGAGATCATCGAGCGCATGCGCCACGCCGGCAAGGTTGCTGCCGAAGTTCTTCGGCTGGCCGGCGACATGGTCGCAGTCGGCGTCACCACCGACGAGATCGACGTGTACGTGCACGACTTGTGCATCGAGCGCAACGCGTATCCGAGCCCGCTCAACTACAACCACTTTCCGAAGAGTGTCTGCACGAGCGTCAACGAGGTCATCTGCCACGGCATCCCCGACACCCGCGCGTTGCAGGACGGCGACATCATCAACATCGACATCACGACCTACATCGGTGGCGTGCACGGCGACACCAACGCGACTTTCTTCGTGGGCAACGTCGATCCAGCCAGTCAACAACTCGTACGCGTCACCGAGGAATGCATGTGGCACGGGATCGAGGCAGTGCGCTCGGGTCGCCCGATCAGCGACATCGGCAGGGCGATCGAAACCCACGCCAAGAAGTACCGCTACGGTGTCGTGAAGGCGTTCATCGGTCACGGCATCGGCGAGCAGTTCCACACCGACATCCAGGTGCTGCACTACTACGACGAGCGGGCCAACACCATCATGCGTCCCGGCATGACGTTTACGATCGAGCCGATGATCACGATGGGATCGTGGCAGCACAAGATGGTGTTCGACGACAACTGGACGGCCATCACCTCCGATGGCAAGCGCACGGCTCAGTACGAGCACACCATTCTCGTCACCGAGGACGGATTCGATGTGTTGACTGCGCCCGGCGCCGTTTCTCCGTCGGCGCCATGGAGTCGTTGAGTCGTTTGAGGAACTGACACAACAGGTCATGCGGTCGCCGGAGCTCAGCACTCGTCGCGAGCTCGACCGGCGAATCATTGCCTTGGCAATCCCCGCGCTCGGGACGCTGGCCATCGAGCCCATCTACGTGCTCGTCGATACGGCGATCGTCGGGCGGTTGGGCACACCGCAGCTCGGCGGGCTGGCGATCGCATCGACCATCTTGTTGACGGTCATCTCGATGACGGCGTCGCTCGAGTACGGCATCACTCCGGACGTTGCCTTCGCGCATGGAGCCGGCCGGTCCGACGATGCGCGGGCCGCTGCAAACGCAGCGCTGCGATTGGCATTGATGATCGGTCTACCGATGGGCGCGGCCGTCGCAGCTGCGGCACATCCGCTGGCATGGTTGTTGGGAGGTCGCGGCGACGTCTTGGGATACGCGGTGACCTACCTGCGGATCAGCTGCGTCGGGCTTCCGTTCGTGCTCATCACCTATGTCGGCCACGGTGTCATGCGCGGCGTCAATGACTTGCGCAAACCGTTGCAGATCGTGATCGTGGCAAACGTCGTCAACGTGTTCCTGGAGATCGTGGCGGTGTACTGGCTCGACCTCGGAGTGGCAGGGTCGGCGTGGAGCACGGTGCTCGTACAAGCGGGTGCAGCGTTGATGTTCCTGCGGGTGCTCCGACCGCACCGCGGCCGCGGCCGCCCGAGCAGTGAGCGGATGAAGCGGTTGCTGCGCAGCGGCTTGCACTTTGCCGTGCGGTCCATCGCGATGTTCGCGGTGTGGAACACGGCCACGGCTGTCGCGGCGCATGTCGACACGCCGACACTGGCTGCGCACCAGGTCCTGACGCAGCTCTTCATGTTCTTGGCTCTGATGTTGGACGCACTCGCCATCCCGGCGCAGTCGCTGGTCGCCGGTGCGCTCGGCGCGGACGACACCAACCAGGCATTGCTCGTCGGGCGAACAAGCAACAGACTGTCGCTATGGTGCGCGGTGCTCCTTGCGGTGGTGCTAGCCGCGTTGAGCCCGCTTCTGCCGCATGTGTTCAGTGGCGATCCCGCGGTGCATTCGCGGTTGACCGCGGGCTTGCTGATCCTGGCGGTGATGCAGTTCCCGGGGGCCATCGCGTTTGCGTTCGACGGTGCCTTGATCGGAGCTCACGACGAACGATGGCTGGCCCGACAGGCCGTGATCAACCTCCTCGGCTTTGCGCCCTTGGCGATCGCCACCCTGCTCGTACCACGGCTCGGTCTCGCCGGGCTCTGGGGCGCGCAGCTGTCCTGGATGACGCTTCGCGCCTTCGTCAACTGGCGGCGATGGGAATCGCGGCCGTGGTTGCGGGCAACGGAATCGACGCCAGCAACCGCGCTGTGAGACGCACCGATGTTGCGCTCAACCCGCTGCCCGCGGCGTGATATCTGACCCATTCGGTAGCCGCGTCGGAGTGCAACACCTCGGCAACCTCGTCCAGGCGATCGGTGGTGCAGGTGATCACGGGCACGCTCGGTAGCCACGTACCATCGCGATCTATCACGGCCTCGATCCGTCGCGTTTGGTTGGCAATCAGGATCTTCGGCACCAACCGTTGACCGGCCCAGCGCTGCAGGGCGGGAGAAAGCAACGACACGTCGACGCGCGGCGCGGCGTAGTGCTGCTTGGCGAAACGAACAGGCCTGCGTCCCCACCAGCACTCGTTGGGTTCGATCAACCCGGACGTGATCAGTGGCGGGCCCTCAGCCGCATCACTGACAGAGCCCACAAGGCCGTAGTACTGGTCGCGGAAGTCAGCAGTGAAGGCGGCGATGTCGCCGAGCACGGGTCCGTCGTGCACCGTCTCGACGGTGTCGGCGATCAGGCCGGTCCATTTCGACGGCATGACGATGGCCGGCCTCGACTCGAAACGTGGCCCGAACGCCCGACGAACTTCACCCTGTGCACCGGCCACCTCCCAAACCCCGGCCCACACGCGCACGTTGGCGTCGAACATCAGCGTCGTCGACCACCACATCCACCGCAACGCAGCACGATGGGACACGTCGGCGCGAATCGTTGCCACGTCGCGGGTCGACAACATCGAAAGAGGTAGGACCAGCCCGACGCGACCGCCGGGGCGAGCCAGACGAATGGCCAACGCCAAGAACTCGGCGGCGCTGTCGGCATACGGACCTCCGCCGAACTTTGACCGTCCTCGTCTCGATGTCGAGGTGTTGAGCTGGTTCAGGAACGGGGGATTGCCGACTACAGCGTCGAACTGACGCTCGCCCCAGTCGATCGACAGGGCGTCGCCCTGCGTCCATGAAGTCGTCGGATCGATGTCGATGCCTGTGACCGTCGCTGTGTCCGTGAACGGAGCAAGGAATCGCCCATCGCCACATGCCGGATCGAGAACGGTGCGCGGCGCGAAGTCGCGCCGTACCTCGGCGACGATTGTGTCGACCAACTGCTGGGGGGTGTACCACGCGCCCAGGAGCTTTCGTTGTGACACCGGCATCGCCCGAGCGTAGGGTCCCACTCCGTGACCAACGCGGCAGGCCGCCATCTCAACTTTGGGCGCGACGAGTGGGCCGAGCTTCGTGCGGCCACACCGCTGACGTTGAGTGCACAGGACCTGCACTCACTTCGCGGCATCAACGAGGACATCCAGCTCGATGAAGTCGCCGCGATCTACCTGCCGCTGACCCGGTTGTTGAACCTGTATGTCTCGGCAACGCAGAAGTTGCACAAGGTGTCAGGAGAGTTCCTCGGCACGTCGTCGCCGAAGGTTCCCTACATCATCGGCATCGCCGGCAGCGTTGCGGTCGGCAAGAGCACGTTCGCCCGTGTCCTGCAGGCAGTGCTGGCGCGTTGGCCAGATCATCCCAAGGTGGATCTGGTGACGACCGATGGGTTCCTCTACCCGAACAAGATCCTCGATGAACGCGGCATCATGAATCGCAAGGGTTTCCCCGAGAGCTACGACACGCGTCGGCTGCTGCAGTTCCTCCGAGAGTTGAAGAGTGGCGCCGCGACGACCCACGCACCGGTGTACAGCCATGTGGTGTACGACATCATCCCCGGCGAGACGGTCGAAGTCAGTCATCCCGACATCCTCATCCTCGAGGGTCTCAACGTGTTGCAGGTTGGCGGTCCGCTCGATACTGCGACTGAGTTCGTCAGCGACTACTTCGACTTCAGCATCTACATCGATGCGGACGAACCTCACATCGAGGAGTGGTACGTACAGCGTTTCCTGAAGCTGCGTGAAACGGTGTTCCAAGAACCCGACAGCTTCTTCCGGCACTATGCCGACCTCTCACATGACGAGGCAGTCGACACTGCGAAGTTCATCTGGCGCGAGATCAACGGCAAGAACCTTCGCGAGAACATCGCCCCGACGAAGGCGCGCGCAGCCTTGCTGTTGCGCAAGGGACCAGATCACCGCGTCACCGAGGTCTCCTTGCGCCGTCTCTAGTTGAGGCGCGGTGAGGTCAGCGGCCCTCGAGCCACGCCGGTAGGTCGGCAAGAGAGGCCAGTTCGACGAAGTGCTGGTCGTGGTCGACCTGCTCGAGATCCCACAGGATGGGGTACGGCACGTGCACCCCGTGCCCACCCAGAGCCAGCACGGGCAGGATGTCGCTGCGAACGCTGTTGCCGACCATGCAAAACCGAGTCGGATCGACGTTCAACTTCGACAGCACGGCGGCATACGTCTCGGGATCTTTCTCCAACACGATCTCGACGTGTTCGAAGTGGTGCGCCAATCCACTGGTCGTGACCTTGTGCGTCTGGTGGATGAGATCGCCCTTGGTGATCAGGATCAGCCGCCGGCCCGCGCCGACCTCGGCCAGAACTTCGGGAACGTGTTCGAGCAGGCGCACCGGCTCCTCCAGCTGCGTCCTGACCAGTTCGACCATTTCGGCCACAACGGTCGAAGGAACGCGACCACCACTGATCGTCACGGCAGCTTCGACCATCGACAAGCCGAACGATTTGACGCCGTACCCGAAGGCGGCGAGGTTCTTGCGCTCCGTCGCGGTCAGTGCTGCCTTCACACCCACGCCCTCCGGCGCGTATGGCGCGATCAACTCGACGAACCGTTCCTCGTTGGCGCGAAAGCCGTCCTCGCTGTGCCACAAGGTGTCGTCGGCGTCGAAGCCGATCACGTCGAACTGGCTCACAGGTGGTGCTCGACCGTGATGATCGAATCGGTCATCGGTGCAGAGCGTTGAGGTAGTTGTACACGGTGATGCGGCTGACGCCCATCGCATCGGCGACATCTTCGACCGCTCGCCGAAGTGTGAACGCACCCCGCTCGTCGAGCAGCCGAATCGCGCGTTGCTTGTCTTCGCGCGCCAACGACGGAAGTGACGCACCGAACTCGCGCTCCACGGCATCGATCAGACGGTCCAGCGCTCCGTGCAGCGGTGCCATGCGCACCGCGGCGATGATGGAGCCCTCCCACTTCAACGGCATGTCACCGGGCTCGCGTTCGTCGGCCGGCACGAGTGAGGCGCCGAGTGCCTCGACCACGGGTTTCACCGCCAGCACGAACGGATGGCGGGGCAGGCCACTCATGAAGCCTCCGCGAGGCGCTCGGCGTGAAGGCTGACGTGGGTCGCACCGTTGGCGAAGGCCGCGTCGACCACAGCTTTGACAACCTCGCCCGCCTCCGATGCAGGCACGCTGCAGCTGGAACCGAACGGCCCGAAGTCGATCTCGAATCCCAGGTCCTGGGCAGCCTCGATGGCGGATAGGACGTGGGGGCCCGGTTCGCCTTCGACGAACGGTTCGATTGTGAACTCGAGCAGCAGCACGCGGATGAACTGTAGCGAACGATGCAGCGGCGCCGGCCCGGGGACGGGTAGGGAGGCCAGACCGGCGCGCTGTGACCGTCAGCGGACTCCCATCACCCGCTGCAGATCGGCACTGCGGTTGATGCAGTCGGTTCCGGCAACCTCGAAGGCCTCGGTGAGCCGGTTGAGCGCACCCTTGAACGTCGTGTTCCAGTCACTCTCGAACTGCTGGCGCGCCGGACCCTCCCACACGGTGCCGGCCAAGGACGAGCTGACCGCACCGATCACCGCGTCGATCGCCACTTTCTGCTGCTTCATCGACCGGCCGAGGCCGTTCAACTGCTCGGGATTGGCCCCGTACATGGTCATGATTTCCTCCTCGAGAGCAGGGTTGCTCAGAACAGAGAGGCACAGCGAAGCGCGGAGAACGGAACGTGTGGACCGAACTCTCGGCCATGCCTAACCAATTTCTGGCTCGACAGGTGCGGCCGGTCGTGTGGGCGACGTCGCTCTCGGTCCCCGCGCCCAGGTCAGCAGATATGGCGCGATCGATCGTCGGCGAGTCACCTCCATCGAACTGGGAACGCCCAGAACACTGCGTACGGTTGCCACGTACCGAATAGGGGCTTCCCGATTCCTCGCCACTAGCGCCGAGCGGCAGCTACGCGCCGCGTTGCGCTCGGTCCACTGCGTTTGAAAACTCGCGCCCCTATACGGGGCCGCAGCCTTCAAGCGCTGAGTCGAGCATGTAGTGGTCAATTCGCCCCATTCATTGCACCTTGCTGTCGAACTCAGGGGGTGATGAGGGGGAGCAACAAGGCGAGGCTGTCGGGCACGAAGTCGTGGTCGGCGCGCATCGCCTCCAGCTGGTGCAGAGACACCCAGCGGGCCTCGACCACCTCGCCATCATCGAACGTGAACGGGCCATCGTGAACGACCAAGTAGCAGCGGCCGATCTCGGCCACGTGCCCGTCGATGTACTCCCCTTCGCCGAGGTATTGGACCTCGATGTCGACGATGCCGAACTCTTCGGCGAGCTCACGTCGCGCCGCAACCTCGAAGCTCTCTCCCGCAGCTACGACTCCACCGGCGGCGATGTCCCACCATCCAGGCCAGATGTCCTTGTCTGGACTGCGACGATGGATCAACAGGCGCCCATCTGCCGACATCACTGCGATGCCGACGGACCTGTGCCGAAGTCGCTTGGCGCGCATCTCGGAGCGCGTGACGGTGGCAATCACCTGGCCGTCGTCATCGATGATCTCCACCAGTTCGACGGTCACTGATGCAGGTCTACCATTCGGTCATGGAACTCGAAACCCTGCGCGACGCCGCCAACGACCTGCTGCCGGACATGGTCGCGCTTCGTCGCACTCTGCATCAGTGGCCGGAGATCGGTAACGACTTGCCGATCACTCGCGAGACCGTGTTAGAGGCGCTGGATGGGCTCCCCGTCGATGTGACGCTTCACGAAACCACCAGTGGAATCGCTGCTTTGCTCGATGGCGGAAAGCCCGGTCCGACGGTGCTGTTGCGCGGCGACATGGATGCATTGCCACTGACCGAAGACACCGGGCTCGACTTCGTTTCGCGCAGCGATGGGTCGATGCACGCCTGCGGACACGACACTCATACGTCCATGTTGGTCGGGGCCGCCAAACTCCTGAGTGCGCAGCGAGACGACATCGCCGGGCGGGTTCTGTTCATGTTCCAGCCGGGGGAGGAGGGCAACCACGGCGCCAGGTTCATGCTCGAAGAAGGGTTGCTCGAGCTACCGGCGCGTGCCGACGGTTCCGAATCACCGGTGACAGGCGCGTTCGCACTGCACATCACGTCGTCGTTGCCGACAGGGTGGTTGAGCAGCCGCGGCGGATCGATCATGGCAGCGGCCGACACGTTGTTCATCACTGTCAAAGGACGCGGCGGCCATGCCAGCGAGCCATATCGAGCGCTCGATCCCATTCCGATCGCGTGTGAGATCGTTCAGGCCTTGCAGACGATGATCACCCGGCGCATCGATGTTTTCGACCCTGCCGTCGTGACCGTCGGCAAGATCGTCGCCGGCACGGTCAACAACATCATCCCTGAGACGGCTGAGATCGAAGGCACGATCCGTGCGGTCAGTGAGCACACCCGCCGCCTGGTCCACGACGGAATTCGACGCGTGGCAGAAGGGATCGCCGCGGCCCACGACGCCGAGGTCTCGGTAGAGGTCGTCGACGGTTATCCGGTGACGGTCAACGACAAGGCCCAAGCCGATGTCGTGCTGGGACTGGCGGGTGAGCTGGTCGGCACCGACAAGGTCATGCGACTGCCGAATCCGATCATGGGGGCAGAAGACTTCAGCTACGTGTTGGAACAGATACCCGGAGCGATGGTGTTCCTCGGTGGTACCCACACCGATCGCAATCTCGCCACGGCGGCGCCGAACCACTCCAACCGTGTCGTGTTCGACGAGGATGCAATGGTCACCGGCACCGCCATGTACGCCGCGATGGCGCTGAACCACCTGGGAGCTTGATCGGTTGGAGCCCTACACCGGGCGAGTCTCGTGAATTCCGCGAGCAAGCCGCAAGGTGACGAGTTCGAAGGGTCGCAGCGTGAGCGAGACGATCCCGTCGCTGCACTCGATGGCTGTTGTCGGCTCTTCCAAGAGGTTGCAGCGAAGGGCTCCACGAACTGGTTCCGGCGCCCGCAGGGTCACAAGAGCGCGGTCACCGCACGCTTCGTAGAGCCGCACGATCAGGTCTCCCGAACCGTCGTCGGCGTGCTTCACGCTGCTGATCTGCACACCCCGATGGTCGAGTGTGACGACAGGCCCTGGTGCCGACGAGGACTGGCCGGTGACGACGCGAAGCGGCATGTTCAGCGCCTCCGCCTCGTGCAACACCTCGTGCAAGCCGGGTCCGTGCGGCAACACGCTGATGGTCACGTGGTGCTGCCCGTGGTCGGCGTCGGGATCCGGATACTTCGCCGCGCGCAGCAGCGACACGCTGATGCCGCCGCCCTGCACGCCGTGGCCGTAGCGGCCGTCGTTGAGGACCGCCACGCCAAACGACGGCTCGCTGATGTCGACGAACCGATGGGCGCACACCTCGAACTTGGCGGCGTCCCACGAGCTGCTGATGTAGGTGGGGCGCTTGACGTGGCCGAACTGGATGTCGCAGGTCGCATCTCGGGCAGTCACGTCGATGGGTACCGTCAGCGACAGCAGCTTTTCGTCCTCGTGCCAGTCGATGTCGAAGGTGATGTCGAGGCGCGCCGAACAGGCGCGCATCCTGTATGTCTGGGTGAGCGTTGAACGCCCGAACTCACGACGTACGACCAGTTCAGTGAGCAGGCGATCTTGGGCAACGAGCTCGACCGACACGGCGGACGTGATCGACGACCCGAGCGAACGCGTCCACGATTCGAGATCCCATGCGTCATAGACGACCGGATGATCGGGAGCCAGTTCGAGGGTGATCCGTCGACCATCGGGCAGCAGCTGACGACTGCGCACGACGTCGATGATGGACGTGATCTCGCCGTCGAGGTTCCATGACATGGCAATGAGGCCGTTGTTCATCGAGTGGTCCGTGACGACGACAGCGCGCTCGACGGGCACCGGGGTGAACGCAGCGATTCCGCAACCCGGCACCTCGACCATCGCGGGCTCGCCGGCGACGACGATGACCTCCCGTCGGTCGTGCGTCGCAGCGTTGGCCACGGACAAGCCGACGGGCGCGATCGCGGTGACGGCATCGGAGATGATCTCCTCTAGCCGCCCGGCGACCCGAGCGTGGGTAGCTTCGGCATCGGCGGCCACCCAGGCAATCGACGAGCCAGGAATGATGTCGTGGAACTGCTGCAACAACACGTCTTTCCACAGACCTTCTATCTCGCCTGCGAGCTCATGCGATGCGCCACCAGCGGCCACCCACCACAACTCGGCCTCGCGAAACAGCCTCTCGCACAGCCGGTTCCCGACCTTGGTCGCGGATTGCGATGTCAAGGTGCCCCGATGCATCTCGAAGTAGAGCTCGCCGGTCCACACCGGAACAGGCGCGCCGGCGGTCGCCTCGGCCTCGACGCGACCGAAGAACTCCTCCGCAGTTCCGACTGAGATTCGCGAAACGCCGTCGAGGTCAGCCATGCGCCTAGCGCGTTCCATCATCTCGCGCGTCGGTCCACCTCCGCCGTTTCCGTGACCGAACGGCATCAACGACCACGAGCTCCAGCCGTGCTCTTTGAAGTTGCGTTCTGCGTGGACAACTTCGGCGGGCGTGATCTCCGCGTTGTACGTGTCGACCGGTGGGAAGTGGGTGAGCACTCGCGATCCGTCGAGCCCCTCCCACCAGAATGTCGAGTGCGGAAACACGTTCTGCTTGTTCCAGCTCAGCTTCTGGGTGACGAACCGCGAGCAGCCACCTTGTTGGAAGATCTGCGGCAGCGTTGCTGGGTAGCCGAAGACGTCGGGTATCCAGATCACCGTGCTGCGCATCCCGAAGCGTGACTCGAAGTACCGCTGCCCATAGACCAGTTGCCGCACGATGCTCTCGCCGCTCGGCAGGTTCATGTCGGGCTCGACCCACATGCCACCCACCGGATGCCATTGGCCGGCAGCGACCTTGTCGCGGATGGCTTGGAACAGCGTCGGGTGACCGCGTTCGATCCAGTCGTACTGCGCAGCCTGCGAACAGGTGAACTGGTAATCCGGATAGTCGTCCATCAGTCGAACGGCCGACGCGAAGGTGCGCGCACATTTTCGTTGCGTCTCGCGAATCGGCCAGAGCCAGGCGGAGTCGATGTGAGCGTGGCCCACAGCGACGACGCGATGAGCCCCGGCGCGGGCGGTCAGACCGAGCACGGGCTGCAGCAGTCGGCGCGCGGCAGCTGCTGTAGTTGTCACATCACCAAGGTCGAGGACGTTGAAGGCGGTCTCCAATCCGCGGAGCACGCGGATACGTCGAGGGTCGTCGACGGGTAGAGCTCGCGCCAGTCCCAACAGCACGTCGCCGTCGAGAAGCAGTGCCAACGTGGTGTCGTCGCGGATTGCCAACGCGGCCTGCCGCAAGCGGTACAGCGGCTTGTCGCCTGCTGTGGCCAGCGAGCCGAGCGCAGAGGGTCTGTACCCCGGGAACGCCGGATTCGACGCCGCTTCGACGAAGAACTCGAGCGGGCCCGGACTGACTTGCGGCAACGGGACCCCCGTGCGGCGAGGATGAATTCCCTGAAACGGCCGGCCGTCCATCCACAGCAGACCCTCGGATTGAAATCCCGCCGCGTCCGGGTGAAACCCGAGGTCGATGACCGCTTCGAGGTTCGCGCCGACCATCGTGGGCGGCACGTCGACGTTGAAGCGGAACCACGTGGTGCCCCACGGCCTGCTCCAGTGATCGCCGACCGTGAACGGCTTGTAGTCCCCCCGCATGGCTTCATCGAACGGCACCGGCTCACCGGGCACATCCCAAGCGGAAACCGTCAACGGGATCGCGCAGCTGTACACAGCTGGCAGCACTCGCTCGTGCAACTCGCGTTCAATGCGAGCTTCCACGAGGTTGAGGTCGTTGTGCACGATGCGAGGCTAGTGAGCGCGGCAATTACCCTGGCCACATGACCCAACGGCCGCTGGATGGCATACGTGTGCTCGACTTCACGCGCGTGCTCAGCGGGCCACATGCAACGCGCATGCTGTGCGACCTCGGTGCCGAGGTGATCAAGGTCGAACCTCCCGAGGGGGACCTCACCCGAATGACCAATCCGCGCGTCAACGGCCTTGCCACGTATTTCGTGCAACAGAACGTCGGCAAGCGCAACATCAGCCTCGACATCCACAAGCCCGAGGCGGTCGACCTGCTGCTGCGGCTTGCGGCGAAGTGCGACGTCGTCATCGAGAACTTTCGACCCGGTGTCATGGATCGGATGGGACTCGGGTACGACGTTGTCGCCGCCCACAATCCGCGCATCATCTACGCCTCGATCAATGGCTACGGCTCGACGGGGCCTTGGTCATCGCGTCGAGCGTACGCGCCAGTGGTCGGCGCCGAGACCGGCATCACCAAGGAGCAGGGCGATGCGCGCGGCGGCCAATTCGCGAACGACCCGTTCAGCCACGCCGACGTCTACACGTCGCTCGAGACTGCTTCTGCCATTCTCGCCGCGCTGTTCAGCCGCGAGCGCACGGGTCGTGGGGATCGCCTCGAGGTGTCGATGGCCGAGACCATGCTGTACGTCAATGAGCACGCCCACGACCAGTTGTGGGACGGTGACGTGGACCCCCAGTGGATACGCAGCTTCGGGCCCGGCGTGTACCCGGTGTTGACAGCGGCCAATGGCGAGCAGGTGATGATCAGCGGCCATCCTGCCGAGCGCG
>JANMRB010000037.1:0-4185 GCA_031370825.1 Ilumatobacteraceae bacterium | reverse complement strand
ACGTCTTGGGCTCGGTCCCGATGTCTGCCTCGCGCGGAACCCCAGATTGGTTTTCGGACGGATGACCGGTTGGGGGCAATCGGGCATGTATGCCGACGCGTCCGGGCACGACATCAACTACATCTCGTTGGCCGGCGCACTCGCCCATTTCGGTCGTCAGGGTGAAGCCCCGGTTCCTCCTCTCAACATGGTGGGGGACTTCGGCGGCGGAGGGATGTTCCTTGCGTTCGGCGTTGTCTGCGCACTGCTCGAGGCACAGCGCAGTGGGCAGGGGCAGGTCGTCGACGCCGCAATGGTCGATGGTGCAGCGGTGTTGATGAGCATGTTCTGGGCGTTCAAGAGCATCGGCCTGTTCGACGAAGACCACCGCGGCACGAACTTGCTGGACACGGGTGCGCACTTCTACGACGTCTACCAATGCGCCGACGATGGCTACATCTCGATCGGATCGATCGAGCCGAAGTTCTACGCCGAGCTACTGCGGTTGACCGGCCTCGACAGCGATCCTGACTTTTCGAAGCAGATGGACAGGTCGGCCTGGCCCCGACTGAAACAACGACTCGCCGAAGTGTTCGTGACGAAGACCCGCGACGAGTGGTGCGCGCTGATGGAGACCACTGACGTGTGCTTCGCTCCCGTCCTGACGATGGGTGAAGCCGCCCGACACCGGCACAACGTGGAACGGGGAACGTTTGTCGACGTGGCCGGCACCACACAGCCGGCACCGGCGCCGCGCTTCTCGCGAACCGCGCCGGAGATAGCGATGCCTCCGGCCCATCCCGGCCAGCACTCGGTCGAGATTCTGCTCGATTGGGGCTTCGAGGCCGCCAGAATTGATGCGTTGATCGCTAGCCGCGCAGTTGTCGCCGGGTGACCCGCGTGACGTCATCGCATCGAAAGGAGCCCTGATGGGAACGCTTGTGAGCTTTCATGCTCATCCTGACGACGAATCCATCAACACCGGTGGCACTCTCGCCAGAGCGAGCGCGGAAGGCCATCGCGTCGTGCTGGTGATCGCGACCAATGGCGACTACGGCGAGGTGCCAGAAGACCTCGCCGAGGGTGAGTCCCTCGTCCACCGGCGCCGCACCGAGACCGAGCAGTCGGCCGCTGTGCTCGGGGTACATCGCCTCGACTGGCTCGGATACAAGGACAGCGGCATGACGGGCTGGGAGCAGAACAGCGACCCTGCGTCGTTCTTGCAGGCACCGCTCGACGAAGCGGCGGAGAAGTTGGCGAAGATCTTGCGCGAGGAGCACGCCGATGTGCTGATCGTCTACGACTGGCACGGGAACTACGGGCACCCTGACCACATCAAGGTCAACACGGTCGGTCATCGTGCCGCCGAAATGGTTGGTGTCGAGCGGGTCTTCGAGGTGACGATGAATCGCGACCACCTCGTTCGCATGGTGGTGGCGGCTCGGGAGGCCGGGGTTTCCCTCGGCCCCGATGAGTTCGATCCGAACGCCGGGGCCGACGACGGCAATCCGTTCGGGATGGCCGAGGCGGAGCTCACCCACGCTGTCGACGTGTCGGAGTACCTGAAGGCAAAGCGCGAATCTCTGCGTGCCCACCGCAGCCAGGTGACCGACACCACGTTCTTCTTGACCATGTCCGACGAGGCATTCGAGACGGGCTTCGGGACTGAGTGGTTCATCCTCAAAGGCGCAGAACCGGGACTGAAGCCGGGCTGGCTCTTCGAATGACCAGGATGTACCTCGTTCGGCATGGCCGGGCCTCGGCGGGTTGGGACACCGATCCCGACCCAGGTCTCGATGAGGTCGGGCAACGCCAGGCAACCGCCGTTGCGGCCCGCTTGCAGCCTCTCGGGCCGCTGCCGGTCCTGACCAGTCCGTTGCTTCGGTGCCGACAGACCGCCGCTCCACTCGCTCATGCGTGGCACATCGAACCTCGCGTCGAGGACGACGTTGCGGAGATCCCCTCTCCCGACGGCGTGGCGATGGCGGATCGGATCGACTGGCTGCGGGTCGCGATGCGCGGGTCCTGGGACGACCTCGCACCTCGCTACGTCGCGTTCCGCGATCAAGTAGTCCGATTTCTGGTGGGGCAGGAAGCGGATGCGGTCGTGTTCAGCCATTTTGTTGCGATCAACGCGGCCATCGGTGCGGCAATCAGCGATGATCGTCTGGTGGTCCGTAGCCTCGACAACTGTTCTGTGACGGTCGTCGACGTGATGTCGGGTTCATTGCAACTTGTTGAAAGTGGACACGAGGCCGACACCTTGATCAGGTAATTGGCACCTCGCGTGCCAGACTTCGGGTGTGAAGACGACACGCCTTCTTCCTTTGCTCCTCCTCACCGCGACGGTCGTCGGCTGCAGCGACGACAATCCATCGACAACCGACAGTGGCTCGACATCGTCGGTCCTCGTGGCTGACACCACCACCACAGCCCCGCTGGCCACGACGACGACGACCATCCCGGTCACAACGGCGGCGCCGACCTCGACCACATCGTCGACCACCACGACAACTTCGTCGACCACGACATCGACCACAGTCGCGCCGGGTGCGGAGCTCGTCTTGCGCCCCAACGGCCTCGGCGATGCGGCATTCGGTGCAGATCCTGACGGCGTCATCGCCTACGTCTCGTCGATCATCGGCAAGCCGACCGTCGACACGGACTGGGTCGATCCGTTGTCGGTCGGGGCCTGTTCCGGCACCGAGCTACGACAGGTGTCGTGGGCGGATCTGGTTCTGCAGTTCACCGATCAGAGCGCTGTCACCAGCGGCCGTCGTCACTTCTTCACCTACCAATATGGCCCGACCTTTGGACCCCAGATCGCTCCGGCCGGCCTGAAGACCGACGCTGGCATCGGCGTCGGCTCGACGGTCGCCGAGCTCACGGGTACGTATCCGACTGTGGTCATCAACCCCGGCGACGATTTCGGTGGCCCGAACTTCTTCATCAACGATGGCCTTGCAGGATTCCTCACAGGTGTGAATCCAACCGACACCGTGACGTCGGTGCTGGGCGGCCAAGGTTGTGGTGAATAGTTGTGGTGAATAGTTGTGGTGAATAGTTGTGGTGAACAGTTGTGGTGAACAGTTGCTAGTCGGGAGGCTGTGAGATGAAGCGAATGTTGCCGGTCTCCGAATTGGCCCGCGACGAGCGGTTCTCGCGCATGCGCATCGAAGACGCCGTCTTCGATCCGAGGAACCTCTCACCCAGTGCGCAGCGAAACACGTTGGCGCCTTCGTACGAGAACGCAACCGACAACGCCCGCGGGTTGATGCACGGAATCTTCGTTGGTGAGATCCAGGCGCTCGAGGGTGCGGGTCGAACCTGTTTCGATTTCGACCTCGGTGAGGCCCGCGACCAGGCGCCGCTCGGGCTGAAGCTCGACATGGCCAGGCAGTGCTGGGACGAAGCTCGTCACGTCGAGATCAGCATCAAGCTTGGTGATCACATGGGATCGCAGATCGGCGAGTTCGGGGAGCAGACGCTGCTCTACGAAGCTGCGTGCAACCCCGATCCGGTGCTGCGGCTGACCGGGGTCAACCGGGCGCTCGAGGGGCTGGCGATCGACGTCTTCAAGACCATGCGCGACTTCGGTACCGCGCTGGGCGATCCGGTGCTCGAGTTCGCCGAGGACTGGATGCTGGCAGACGAGGTCACCCACGTGAAGATGGGCAGCGATTGGCTTCGACGGTTGACCGCACAGGATCCGGAACGTCAGAAAGAGGCGCTCGACTTCCAGAAGGCCGTCGACAAGCTGTTCAGCTTCGGCGGCTTCCGCGGCGAGCGGGAAGAGAACCCGGTGCATCTGGCCCGCAACTTCCGCCGTCTGGCAGGGTTCTCCGAAGAGGAGATCACCGAGTTGGTCGAGATCGCCGCGACGGCCTTTCAGGAAGCGCAATCGCAGCAAGCATCACGAGCCGAACTGGCCACACAGGGCTGATCGATCTGAGTGCTGTAGCGGTACGCGACTTCCACGAGAACTTCGCCTGGTTCGTGATCATCGGCAACGCCTTGGCGGGCGTTTGGGCATTGGCCGCCAACTGGTTGCCGCAGATTCGCACCCGGGCGTTGTGGTGGTTCGTAGCAGTCGCCGAGCTCACGGTGTTCGTGCAGGTGACACTCGGTGTGATCCTGGTGAACAAGTACAAGTTCCTCTTTCCGAAGTTCCACGCCTTCTACGGATTCGTCGCGATCATCGCCGTC
>JANMRB010000314.1:0-2172 GCA_031370825.1 Ilumatobacteraceae bacterium | reverse complement strand
GCCGACTTTGAGGCAGCAGTTGTGGCGTACGTCCACGTGTTCGCCACCGGCGACACCGAAGGTGCATGGGCCACGGTGTCCGAGCGTTGCCAAGCCGTAGTGCCAGAGCGCCAATACAAGGCAGCCGTCGCATCGTCAGGGCAACGCAATCCTGAAATGAAGGCCGACAACGTGACCGTCGAAATCGACGGCGACCAAGGACGCGCTACCTACGAGACCGGCGTCGCGACCATCGGTCCCTACGTTCAACGACCCTGGCGCCACGAGGACGGCGTGTGGAAGTGGGATGACTGTTAATACGCGTGTCTCGGTCAAGCTCGATCGACGTGGCCAGAGTGACCTCGTCGGTTCACCCTCGTCGCGATAGTCCGTATTTTCCCGAGCCGCTGGGACCAAGGTGGCTAAGCTACTTGCCCCGGAAATAGCCTCTGTTCAGGTATTTAGCATCCACTTTGGTCGCGCGTGTGTTCGGTACGATGGCCTCCGTCCCTTCTGGTACAAGGGTGGAGGCCACCGTGTTGAGAACTGTAGGTCCGCAGGGCTCGCTGTTCGAGTTGTTGTTGCCAGCGGGGATGCGGGTGCTGTCCGGTGAGCTCGCCGAGATCGACCGGTTGTTGGATGACGAGCGGTACTTCAAACCGTTCCGCCAGTTCTTCGACCCGGCCGAGGGTCGGCCGTCGATCCCGATCGAGACATATCTGCGTCTGATGTTTTTGAAGTGCCGGTTCAACCTCGGCTACGAGCGGTTGTGTGTGCAGGTGGCGGATTCGTTGTCGTGGCGCCGGTTCTGTCGGATCGGTTTGGAAGCGTCGGTTCCGGACGAGTCGACGATCCGCAAGATCACTCGTCGTTGCGGCCCGGAGTTGATCGACGCGTTGAACGTCGAGTTGTTGGAGGCAGCCCACCAACGCGGTGAGGTGAGTTTGGAACAGGTTCGGGTCGACACCACCGTCGTCGAGGCGGACGTCAAGTATCCGACCGATTCGGGTTTGTTGACCGCTGCGACGTGTCGGATCTCGTCACGGCTTCGACGGCTCGCCAACGCCGGCGTGAGAGTCGCCTACATCGACCGCACCGGCACCGCTCGGGCGCATCAGCATTCGATCGGAGCGTGGCTGCGGCGCCGCACCGACGAGGCCAAAGCAGAGGTGTTGACGATCACCGGTCTGCTCGCTGATCTCGCCGAACTGTCCGTGGCTGAAGCGACAAAGGCGTTGAAACATAAGGCTCGGAGCCGTCGTGTGCGTCGCATGCTCGACGATCTCGCGGTCCTTGTGGAGCGCACCAACCGGGTCATCGCCCAGGCCCGCTGCCGGGTCAACGGCCACCAGCCTGACGGCGCGACACGACTGGTCTCGTTGCATGAACCAGACGCTCGTCCGATCCGCAAAGGCCGGCTCGGCAAGCCCGTCGAGTTCGGTTTCAAAGCACAGGTGATGGACAACGCCGCCGGGATCGTCCTCGACTATTCCGTGCACATCGGCAACCCGTCCGACACCGGCCTGCTCCGTCCAGCGATCGAACGCGTCGCTGCACAATTCGGGATTGCACCGGTGTTGGTGACCGCCGATCGCGGCTACTGGGACTCGACCATCGAAGCAGATCTCACCGTCGCCGGTGTCGCCACCGTGGTGATCCCGCGGACAGGCAAAGCATCCCAAGCACGAGCGGCGATTGAACACGCCGACACCTTCATCGCCGCAGTCAAGTGGCGCACCGGATGCGAGGGACGGATCTCACACCTCAAACGCGACTGGGCCTGGCGTCGCACCCGCATGCGCGGTCACAACGGTGTCCGCATCTGGTGCGCCCACGGCGTGTTCGCCCACAACCTCGTCAAGCTCATCCACCTCCAACAATGACCACCGGACCGAAGACCCGAATTGGATGCTCGAAGGCCACTACCGCTGGATCCTCGCGCTCGCACACCGAGCGACTCGACCACGCCCGCCACCGGCCGGACCCGTCCCACATCTGAGCCTCACACCCGCCAACCAGAGCTAGCCACACGCCTACTTCTTCCGGGGCAAGTAGCTAGCGAGGAACTGGGCAGCCCCTTTTCACTACGTAGCCTTCTGGGGCTGCCCGAGTCGACCGAGGCTGGTCGTTGTCGGCTGCTGATCCCGTCAGATGTTCAAAGAGGAGTTGCACTGGGGCGATGAGAGGGTGGCT
>JANMRB010000257.1:0-7490 GCA_031370825.1 Ilumatobacteraceae bacterium | reverse complement strand
GAGCGGCTCCGAACCGCCGGCTTGTTGCAGGTCAGCGACGGTGCCGAGGTCGTGTTCCCTCCCGGCTACACCAATCGCGAGGGCGAGCCGCTGCCGCTGATCGTCAGGAACAGGGTTGGTGGTTTCAATTACGGAACCAGCGATCTCGCCTGCGTGCTCGACCGCGTCGAGCGGGTCAAGGCCACGCTTCTGCTCTACGTCGTCGGAGCTCCGCAGTCGCAGCACCTGTCGATGGTCTTCGATGTCGCTGCGATGGCCGGCTGGCTGCGACCGCCTGCGAGGGCTGTGCATGTGGCCTTCGGGAACGTGCTGGGGAGCGATCGCAAGATGCTGAAGAGTCGCGACGGCGAACCTGTCAGGTTCGTCGATGTGTTGGACGAGGCCATCGAGCGGGCGACCGCAAGCGTCCGTGAGAAGAACCCGAACCTGCCGCTCGATGAGCAGATCGACATCGGTCGCCTGGTTGGCGTTGGTGCACTGAAGTACGCGGATCTTTCGACCGATCGGATCAAGGACTACGTCTTCGACTGGGATCGCATGCTGGCGTTCGAAGGGAACACGGCGCCGTACCTCCAATACGCGCACGCCCGCATCCGCTCCATCCTTCGCAAGGCGGGAGAACCCGTAACCAGCGAAGGGTCCGATCCGATCCTGGTGGCCGAAGAGCGTGATCTGGTCCTGCAGCTCCTGCAATTCGACGCGGCCATTCACGACACGCTCGAGAAGTACAGCCCGCATCGCCTGGCCACGTATCTGTTCGAACTGGCGCAGAGCTTCACGTCGTTCTACGAGGCATGCCCGGTGTTGAAGGCGGATCCGCAAACACGAGCGTTCCGACTCCGACTGTTGGAGCAGACCGCACGGGTGCTCGATACGGGACTCGGTCTCCTCGGCATCGAGGCCCCGGAGCGCATGTGACCGCGATACCCCTGTCGCTGTTGCCGGATACCGCCACGGTCTTGCCCGACGGTTCGTTGTCGATCGGCGGATGCCGAGTGCTCGACGTCGTGGCCGAGTTCGGCACGCCGGTGTTCATCTACGACGAGGCGCATCTCCGGGCAAGGTGCCGAGAGGCTGTTGCGGCATTCGGGCCCGGACGGGCGGTGTACGCGACCAAGGCATTCCTGTGCAAGGCGATGGCTCGCCTCGCCTATGACGAGGGCATGTTGCTCGACGTAGCCAGCGGCGGCGAGATGTATGTGGCTTTGTCTGCCGGTGTGCCGGCCAACGCGCTCACGTTCCACGGCAACAACAAGGGCGTCGACGAACTTCGTGCAGCGATCACGGCGGGGGTACGCAACATCGTCGTCGACAGCTTCGACGAGCTCGACCGGCTCGATGCATTGCACGCTGCGGGCTTGCCCAGACCAGCCGTGCTGGCTCGGATCACACCAGGCGTGCATGCCCACACGCACGAGTTCATCGCCACCGGCCAGGACGATTCCAAGTTCGGCTTCAACCTCGGCAACGGCGATGCGGCTCGCGCTGTCGAGCGCATGCGCCGATCGGACAGCGTCGATCTTGTTGGGGTGCACTGCCACATCGGCTCCAACGTCTTCGCAGCATCCAACTTCGCCAAGGCTGCCGAGGTCATGGCCGGCTTCGCGGTTCCGCTCGACCTGCCGGAGCTCGTGCTCGGCGGAGGCCTGGGCGTTGCGTACGTCGAGGGTGAGGAGGCACCGTCCATTGCTCAGTGGGGCAATGTGTTGCTCGATGCGTGCTCGGCGCTCGGGGTGCGCAGCCGGGTCAGTGTCGAACCCGGCCGAGCGATCGTTGCCGACGCCGCGCTGACCGTCTACACGGTCGGCACCATCAAGCTCATCCCCGACGTGCGCACGTATGTTGCCGTCGACGGTGGGATGAGCGACAACCCGCGGCCGGTGCTCTACGGCAGCGGCTACGAAGCCTTCCTGCCGGCCAACGTCGGGGCGCCGCGCACACTTCACGCTCGGCTCGTCGGGAAGCATTGCGAGAGCGGAGATGTGTTGATCTTCGACGCCCTCCTCCCCGCCGAAACCACTGTTGGTGACATTCTCGCCACACCCGTGACCGGCGCGTACGGTCGCAGCATGGCCAGCAACTACAACATGCTGACCCGCCCACCGGTGGTCTTCGTCGGCGACGGCCGCGCCCGTGCGGTCATCCGCCGCGAGACGATGGAAGATCTGGTCCGATGCGATCTCGACTGATCGGTGGCATCCGCGGTCTGGTCAGGCGGATCAGTAGCGGGCGGCCGGCCAGCATCGATGCCTCGGACGCCGAGCTGCACATCGAATATTCGCCGTGCCTCGATGGCGATCCTGACCCGGGCGAGATCGTCTGGACTTGGGTCCCATACGAGGATGACCCGGCTCAGGGCAAAGATCGACCGGTCGTCATCATCGGTCGACAAGGCGACAACCTGCTCGGGGTTGCACTGACCTCCAAATCCCACGCCAACGAGCTGCAGGTCTCGGTGGGTCCTGGCCCATGGGACCACGACGGTCGCAGGAGCTACGCGAAGGTGAAACGGCTGTTGCTGGTCGACCCGCAGCAGGTTCGGCGCGAGGGTGCCGTGCTCGAACGTCAACATTTCGACGACGTCGTGGCCGGAGTGCGGCGGGCGCACCGCCGTCCGTGAGAGACCCTTTTCCAGGCTGTGGGCCGAACGGCCCAATCGGGCCACTATCTCTGTACGTAGCCGTTCTTGACGAATACCGTATTGATCACCCCGATCGTGGGGCCAGATGGCGGGAATGGGCAAATTGAAGATCTCTCAACTCATCGTGGCGGCGGGAGTAGCTGCTGCCGGCCTTGCCGGTTTCGGAGGTGTAGCCGTCGCAGCACCGACGGCCAGCTCCGCCGCGGTTGCCTGCGTCAACGGTGATGGCGTGATGGATCTGGCCATCCACAATCCCGCCAGCGCCATGGCCGAGTTCGTGGTGACCAACCCTGAAACCTTCGTGGCGTCCGTGATCGACCTGGACCCAGGTGCCTCCCATGTCGTCACGGTCGCCGGCTTGTCCGACGGATCTGTCATCGTTCCCGTTCAGTTCAATGGAAACGATGCCAGTGTCAGCACCGTCATCTCGTGCGATCCCCTGGCTTGTGCCCAAGGTGTGCCCACCGTCGTCATCGATGACAATGGTGTGCGGCACCAGGCATGCGTCGACTCGGCCGCCGATGCCCCCGCACTCGCCCCGCCGGCGAATCCTGACAAGGCCACACTCGTTCCGAAACCGACTTCGACTCCCACGACCAGCCCGGCTCAACTGCCCAAGACAGGCGCTGGAACTGGTGGCCTCGTGATCGCCGCGATCCTGGTCGGCAGCGGATCGATCGCTTCGCTCCTCAGCCGCCGCAAGCACCGACCCGCCAGAAGTTCTGACTCCTCACGGCCCTGACCTGGGCACAAAGGGTTTCGGCTGCGACACCCCACCTCGTAGCCTTCCGGCGTGACCAAGCTCGTGCGGATCGGTGTACTGGGGTGCGGCAACGTCGGCTCCGCCTTCGTCAATTTGGTGGCTGCGCAGCAGGCAACCATCGAAGCTCGCACCGGAGTGCGTCTCGAACTGGGTGCAGTGGCGGTGCGCAACCTCAGCCGCGAGCGCGACGTGCACCTCGCCGAAGGTGTGCTCACCCGCGACGCCCACTCGATTGTCGGGGATCCATCGGTTGACCTCGTGGTCGAGGTGATCGGCGGTATCGAACCCGCACGCGAGCTGATCACCACGGCGTTGCGGGCCGGCAAACCGGTCGTCACCGCCAACAAGGAACTGCTCGCCAACGTCGGCACCGAGCTCTTCGCAGTCAGCGACGACGCGGGCGTCGACCTCCTCTTCGAGGCCGCGGTCGCCGGCGGCATTCCCATCATCCGCGTTCTGCGCGAGAGCTTGCGCGGAGAGCCCATCACCCGTGTGATGGGCATCATCAACGGAACGACCAACTTCATCCTCACCAAGATGACCGAGGAGGGCGCCGAGTACAGCGTTGCACTGGCCGAGGCGCAGGCCCTCGGCTTCGCCGAACGTGACCCCACGGCCGATGTCGAGGGCTTCGATGCTGGAGCGAAGGCGGCCATCATGGCCACGATCGCCTTCGGTTCCAAGGTCGTCGCCGGTGATGTGTACCACGAGGGCATCAGCAGCATCACCTCGGCCGACATTGCAATGGCGAAGCGTCTCGGCTACGTGGTCAAGCTTCTGGGGATCGCCGAGATCGACGCGGCAACTGGCGACATCGCGGTTCGCGTGCACCCGGCAATGGTTTCCTTCGCCCATCCGCTCGCCAGCGTCAACGGCAGCTACAACGCTGTTTTCGTGGAGGGTGCGGCGGTCGGCTCGTTGATGTTCTATGGACGGGGTGCAGGTGGCTTGCCGACCGCCAGCGCGGTGCTCGGCGATGTGATCGATGCGGCCGTCAACCTCTCGAAGGGCACGCACGGATCGATCGGATCCTTCGGCCGGGCCCACATCAGAGCCATCGACGAGACCTCGGCGGAGTACCTGTTGAGCCTCGATGTCGCCGACAAACCGGGTGTGCTGCACGCGGTTACGGGCGTGTTCGCCCGGCACGATGTCAGCATCCGAGCTGCGGAGCAAGAGGGCAACGGGCCGGAGGCGCGGCTGGTCTTCATCACCCATGAGGCGCGAGAATCCGCGGTGCAGGCGACCGTTCGCGAGTTGCGCGATCTCGATGTGGTCCGCAACATCGGCGGATTGCTTCGTGTGATCGGTGGCTGACGTGCGCTACGTCTCGACGCGGGGTCGGGCCGCGGAGCTCGGGTTCACCGAGGTGTTGCTGGCCGGTCTGGCGGCCGACGGCGGGCTGTACGTACCTTCCGAGTGGCCATGCCTTCCGCAACCTGCTGCGGGGATGGATTACGCGGCACGCGCGGCACAGATCATGCAGCTGTTCGTCGGCGACGACATCTCCGCGGACACGCTTGCGGCGATGTGCGCCGATGCGTACGCGACCTTCACGCACCCGGCCGTCGTACCGCTCGTGCAGATCGATGACGAGCTCTTCCTCGAGGAGCTGTTCCACGGTCCGACCCTGGCGTTCAAGGACGTCGCCCTGCAGCTCGTCGGACGGTTGTTCGAGCACGTCCTGTCGCGCCAAGGCCGCCGCGTGACGATCGTCGGTGCAACCTCCGGCGACACGGGTTCGGCGGCAATCGATGGCGTGAAGAGCTGTGCGCACGCAGACATCGTCATCCTCTTCCCCAATGGCCGCACCAGTGAGGTGCAGCGCAGGCAGATGACGACCGTCAACTCACCCAACGTCCATGTTGTCGCAATCGACGGTTCGTTCGACGACTGCCAGGACCTCGTCAAGGCGATGTTCAACGATGCCCAGTTCCGCGATCGTGTCAGCCTCAGCGCCGTCAACTCGATCAACTGGGCCCGCGTCATGGCCCAGGTCGTCTACTACGTCACCGCCACCGACCATCTTCGAGGTGAGGTCAACTTCTGTGTCCCGAGCGGCAACTTCGGCAACGTGTTCTCGGGATGGATCGCGAAGCAGATGGGCGCACCGATCGGCCGGCTCGTCGTCGCCTCCAACGCCAACGACATCCTCACGAGGTTCTTCGCGGAGAACGACATGAGCACCCGCCCAGTCGTGCCATCGCTGAGCCCATCGATGGACATCCAAGTGTCGTCGAACTTCGAGCGTTTGTTGTTCGAGATCAACGGCCGCGATGGTGGGCAGACCGCGGAGCAGCTGCAGCGTTTCCGCGCTGCCGGATCGCTGTCGGTCGAACCAGACCAGTGGGCCGAATACGTCGACGGAGTGTTCGTCGCCGAGCGTCTCGATGACACGGAAACCCTCGACGTGATCCGCAGCACCTACGAGTTGACAGGAATGCTGATCGATCCACACACGGCGGTTGGCGTGGGCGCTGCACGGCGTGTGCAACCCTCAATCGGCGGACCGATCGTGACGATGGCAACGGCCCATCCCGCCAAGTTCCCGGATGCGGTCGAACGGGCGACCGGGATCCGGCCACAGCTCCCGGAACACCTGTCGGACCTGATGGTTCGACCCGAGTTCATCACCGAGCTTCCCAACCACCTCGAGGTCGTGCAGCAGTTCATCGAGCAGCGAGTTCGCCGCTGACGGCGTTCCGTACGGACGCTCCGATCGCGAGCGCTACCGTTCATCCATGGGGGACAACTTTGCGCTGCCGACCGATATCGCCGAACTGACCGCGCCGTATCTAACGCGCGCACTACGGCGGGGTGGCCACCTCGTTGATGGTGAGGTGTGCTCCGTGGTCGCCGGGCCGCTGGGTGCCGGCGTCGGCTTCGTCGGTCAACTGGCGCGGTTGGAGCTGACGTATGAAGGCGATCGCGGTGCGTTGCCCGAGGTGATGATCGCCAAGTTCCCGATCGACGATCCGATGGCGAAGTACCTTGCCCAGCTGTTCGGCTTCTATCGAACCGAGGCCGAGTGCTACCGGCAGGCGGCTTCGATCGGCCTCGGGGTGCCGACACCGGCGATCTACCTCAGCGAGGTCAGCGACGACGACGCCGGCACGCTGATCCTGATGGAGGACTTGGGCGACGCCCGTATGGCCGACCAGGTCGCCGGTGCGGACCTGGCCGATGCCCAGGCCGTGATCGACGTCGGCGCGCAACTCCACGCTGCCTGGTGGAACTCGCCTCGGCTGACCGAGCTGACTTGGCTGCGACCGTTGAACAATCCCGCCTACATGGGAGTCGGCGATCAATACAACCAATCGTGGCCTGTGTTCGCAGACATGTTTGCCTCCGCTCCGTCTGGCGCTCTCGAGGTCGGTGAGCGACTCGGCGCGCAGTTGCCGTTGTCCTATGACTGGCTGATGGCCAACCGACCGACCACGTTGGCACACACTGATTTCCGCCTCGACAACTTCTTCTTCGGTCGTCCCGGTGCGCCGGTGACCGTGATCGACTGGCAGCTCAGTGTCCGCTCGGTCGGTGCGTTCGACATCGGCTACTTCGTCGTTCAGAGCCTGACGACGGAGATGCGCCGCGAACACGGCGAGGCGCTGGTGCGTCGATGGCACCAAGGCCTCGTCGACCGTGGCGTCAGCGGGTATTCGTGGGACGAGGCCCAAGAGGATTTCCTTGATTCGGTGATGTTGCAGATGTCGATTCCGGTGATCAGTGCCGCCAACCTCGACCCGGCCAACGAACGTGGGAAGCGGTTGCTCGACTGCCTCGGTCATCGCAGCTGCCAGGCATTGGTCGACTATGGCTGCACGGGGCTCCGAACGGCCTGATCTGGGGATCACGTTGCGCATCGCGCACCCGTTCGCTACAGTTTGCTCGTTCGGAATCCCGAACATCTCGCTGCAACCGCTCTGGTCGACATGTCCGTGCGGTGGTGCGGAGAGGGCGAATCATCTCGGTGGTGTGGCCGCCGGTCGTGTGCACATTGACACGCCGAGCCCACTGTCGTTCCCCAGAAAGCAGGTGGCCGGTGGCCGCGGAAGCTCTCGAACAGTCGATGCTCGAATCCAAGGA
>JANMRB010000240.1:0-1730 GCA_031370825.1 Ilumatobacteraceae bacterium | reverse complement strand
TGCATTGCAAACTGCCATCGACAACGGTGTCGACGCGGTCTACCCGTACCTCGGCGGCGCACTTCGGCCGGTGGTCCAGGCGGCCAACACCGCCGGCATCATCACGATGAGCGCGGGTTCGTCGAAGGTCTGCGATGCCGGTCAGGACTTGAAGTACGACATCGCCGTGAAGTTCGACGCTGGTGACTACGTGAAGGCCGTGATGAAAGAGATCATCGCCGGCTCGTTCCACGAAGGCGACACCAAGACCTTCAGGGTCGGTGTCGACCCGGAGCCAGGCGCGCTCATCTGCAACGCCACGTCGGACCAAAAGGCAGCGATGGACGCGGTCTACAAGTCGATCGCGGCCGGTGACCTCACCGCGGAGTTCGACAAGATCGATGCTGCCGCGTTTGCACAGGGCTGACCGCTACCTGTGACCTCGGCACCTGCTGCGGAGTTCATCGACATCTCCAAGCGATTCGGGCGAGTCATCGCCTGCGACCGCGTCAACCTTGCATTGCACCGGGGCAGGGTCCACGGCATCCTCGGCGAGAATGGCGCGGGCAAGTCGACACTGATGAAGATGCTCATCGGACTGGTCCTCCCCGACTCCGGCGAGATCCGTGTGCATGGGAACACCGTGAATATCTCGGATCCGATCGAGGCAGCGCGCCTCGGCATCGCGATGGTCCACCAGCACTTCAGTCTCGTTGAGCAACTGACGGTTTGGGAGAACGTCGCGCTCGGCGACAACGGCAGGCTCGATCCCGTTCGCACCCGCCGGCGCGTTGCCGAGATCAGCGAGCAGTACGGCCTCGAGATCGACGCGGACGATCGCATTCGTGATCTGACGCCGGGGATGCGTCAGCGGGTCGAGATCATCAAGTGTCTGCGCCGCGATCCACAGATCCTCGTCTTCGACGAGCCGACCTCAGTGCTCTCCCCCGCCGAATCCGAGTTCCTCTTCGCCGCATTGCGACGGGTCGTCGAGGACGAGGGCAAGGCTGTGGCGCTGGTCAGCCACAAGCTCGCCGAGGTGATCTCGGCAAGCGACGAGATCACGATCATGCGCGATGGGAGGGTGGTCGATTCTCGGCCGACGGCCGGCAGCGATCCCGCCGGCCTGGCCCGGGCCATGGTCGGCCGTGAAGTCGTGTTGCGTCGCGAACACGCTGCCTTCGGGGTGGTCGATGAGTCCGCACCCGTCACTGTGACCAATATGAGATCGGGGCGGCCCGTGCTCAGCGTCCACGGAGCTACGGTCGCCGGCCGGGACGGGCGGGTGCTGCTCGATCATCTCGACCTCGAGGTGCACGCGGGAGAGATCGTGGGCGTCGCCGGCGTCGAGGGGAACGGGCAACGACCGTTGGGTGACGTGTTGTCCAGCCTGTGCACGCTTGACAAAGGACATGTCGAGGTCAACGGTCAGCGCGTGCCCACCGGCGCAGCCGGAGCGATGGCCGCCGCCGGCATCGCCGTGATCCCCGAGGATCGCCACGACAGTGGGTGCGTGCTCGACTTCACCGTTGCCGAGAACATCTTCATCGCCGACCCACAACGTGTGTCCCGACACGGTCTGATGGAACAGACGGTCATGAACGCGCGTGCCTCGGAACTGATCTCGAAGTTCGACATCATCTGCACCGGACCTCGCGCCCCGATGTGGTCACTCAGCGGTGGCAATCAGCAGCGAGTGGTGCTGGCCCGAGAACTGTCACACGATCCACTGGTACTGGTCGCTGCGCAAC
>JANMRB010000200.1:0-2729 GCA_031370825.1 Ilumatobacteraceae bacterium | reverse complement strand
AAAACCAAGCGCTGACAACCAGACCCGCAAGAAACCCGCTTCAGCGCGCACCGCAACCGGCCCGGGCATCACAACACAGCCGTTCACCCCACACGAACACCATTCACCACGAGCCCTGACCCCGGTCGGTGTATCCAGGCTTAGGTAGGCGTTCGATTCGACTACGAGGTCGTGTGGCCGAGGGGAGGGCATCGCTCCTGCGAACACTTTCAGTCCGCCGCACCAGTTCCGAAGAGCTTGGCTATAGCGATGACAGATCGCGTCTATCTCGGGCCGGACCGTCTTTCGGTAGGTCCCTCCAACATATGCGGGGTCGTGTGCCCGAGCATGTCCGTGGTGACGACCACCAGAACACCATGGTCGGCGAGAAGACTCGCAGCCCCGCGCCAGGGTCTCGCGGCGAAGGCTGGGTAGTCCCGAAGCGCGTGTGACGGTGTAGCCGAGGCCGTCGACCAGCATCAGAACCTCGGCCTGATCCGCCGTCAGGCTCGCCAGAACCTGCCGGGCTAAGCGATCGGTCTCGGCAGCGCGACACCGACACTCGCCAAGTCGGCGCGAGAACTGGTCGATTCGCTTCGTCGATTGCGACCCACGATGGGTGACGATGTTGCCGATCAACTCGACTACGACATCGCCAGGGTCAAGCGCGACCTTGCGTAGATGGCTTGGATGACGGGACAGCATTCGGTTCAACTTCTTGCAAGTTGAGAGATATCATCCAATTCGTGGATAGAAAGCCAACGCCGTCGCTCCTGCCAATCTTCCGATCCCAGCAGCAGGGGGAACTGCTCGCCCTCGTCCTGGGTGACCCGACGATCGAACACACCCTGGCCGAACTCACCGAGCGGACAGAGATCCCGTACGCCTCGGTTCATCGCGAGGTCGAACGTGGTCAGGTAGCCGGCCTTTTGACGAGCCGACTCGTCGGACGGACGCGGCTCGTTCGGGCCGACGTATCGAGCCCGTACTTCGACGGATTGTCGGACGTGCTGGTCAAAGCCTTCGGCGTGCCCTGGGTGCTGGGCCAGGCTCTCGACGCGATCGACGGGATCGACGCCGCATACATCTACGGGTCGTGGGCGGCGCGATTCTCAGGCGAGGAAGGCGACCGACCAGTCGGCGACGTCGACCTGCTCGTGCTGGGTGGCCCTGACCGAGATGAGGTCTATGCAGCCGCCAGCAGGGCCGAGCGCAGGCTGGGCCGCGCCGTGCAAGTCACCATCCGATCGACCAACTGGCTGGCCGAAGGGAGCGGCTCGTTCCATGACACCGTCGTTGGTCGGCCGATGGTGCCTGTTCCGCTGCCTGTCACGAGAACAGGTCAGGAGGATCGATCGCCAAGAGCTGTTCGACGGCGTCCACAACAGCCCGAGCCGTCGCTAGCGCCCAAGCAGCGTCGTCCGAGCTGATCTCGGCCGGCTCCGAGCGCCGTCGATCAGCGCTTGCCGGTCGCCTCGGCGTAGTCAACGGCTGCGCACAGTGTGGCGATGAGTTTCATCTCATCGAGGTCGCGAGCCCGGCTGTTGAGCAGCTCGTCAGTGCACACCACGTAGGCGAGACACCGAGCCCGGCTCAACGCAACGTTCAAGCGGTTGCGCGAGAACAAGAAGCGAGGGTCCCTGGGCATCTCCGCTGCCGTCGAGGTGGTCATCGTGAAGAACACAACGGGCGCTTCCTGGCCCTGGAACTTGTCGACTGTCCCGACGCGCACGCCGTGTGTCCGATGGTCGGCGTCCAGGGTGCGTCGCAGCAACCGAACCTGATCGTTGTACGGAGCGACCACCATGAAGTCGTTAACCGTCAACGGGCGACTGACGCCCTCACGGTCGGTCCAGCTCGACCCGATCATGTCGGCGATGGCGAGGGCAACGAGTTCGGCCTCCTCAGGTGACTCCTTCGACCGCCCGGTGTGGTGTGCCTTCAGCCAGCGAAGGCCTGTGCCGTGCGCGGTCGTCTGCACGGCACAGTCGGCGAACGAGGTGAGCCGACCGTCGTAGATCTGCTCGGAGATGAACGTGCACAGATCGGGGTGCATCCGTCGGGTCACCGACAGGAACACGCCACGATCATCGGGCACGGTGCTGTGCTCGCCCAACACGTGCTCGAGCACGCTCGCTCCCGACCCTTCCGGATGTGATGCGGCGGCGACCTGCGCCAACTGCGACGGGTCGCCTAGGAGCACAAGGTTGTGCGCCGCACCCGTTGTCGCGAGCGCGTCCGCGAGGGCGAGCTGCCCGGCCTCGTCGATGATCAACACGTCGACAGGCTGGGCCTGCATCTCCTTGTTTGCGAAGAACCACGTGGTGCCGGCGACCAGGTTGTACTTCGGGTTGGCACAGGCCTTCGGCGACGACGGTGTGGCGATGCTCGGGCTCTCCGGGGTGGAATCCGTTGCCCCACGTCGCGCACATCGCAACGACTCGAGATCGCCTTGGCCCTCGAACACTTCCCGTACCTGCCGAAGCAGATTGTCGATGGCTGCATGACTCATGGCCGTGATGCCTACTCGTCTGCCGGCCATCACCAGTGAGTGCACGAGGTGTGCTCCCGTCCACGTCTTGCCATCTCTTCAACAAGAACGAACGCAAGGCTCCGACGTGTGACGCAGTTCGTGAAGGAATCTCGGACAAATTCAGGGGGGGGGAGATCACATCTGAGCGGGGATCGTTCGTTGATCGCGTGACGACGCTGAGGAGCCACCATGCCCACCATCCAAGACCACCACTGAC
>JANMRB010000183.1:0-11576 GCA_031370825.1 Ilumatobacteraceae bacterium | reverse complement strand
TCGGTCACCGGAATGTCCATCGGGGCGATTGCCATCAATGCCTCCCTCGAGGGTGCCTGGGGTGGGATACGGGAGCGATACGGGGGAGTCACCGAAGAGATGCACGGCGAGACGTCGCAGGTGGAAAGCGTGCGCCATGATGTGCGAATGAGCCGAGATGCGGCGGGGTTCGCTGACGAATTCACCCGGGCCCGCGAACTGGTTCGCGCGGCGTCGCTGATCACTGTCTTGACGGGAGCGGGGATCTCCACCGAATCAGGCATCCCCGACTTTCGGGGTCCAAACGGGGTGTGGACGAAGAATCCCGCTGCGGAGAAGGCATCGACGTTGCAGAACTACCTCGCTGACGCCGACGTTCGCCGGTTCGCCTGGCAGAACCGGCTGCACTCACCGGCTTGGGATGCTGTGCCCAACAAAGGACACATGGCCATCTACGAGTTGGAACGCCAGGGCCGGTTGCGGGCAGTCGTGACCCAGAACATCGACGAGTTGCACCAGCGCGCCGGGCATCGGCCGGACAACGTGATCGAAGTGCATGGCACGATGCGATGGAGTCGATGCTGGACCTGCGATGACCGTCGCCCGATGGCCGAAACCCTTGAGCGCGTTCGGGCCGGCCAAGACGATCCGCACTGCCTGGTGTGCGCCGAGAACGGCAGGGTAGGGGTGCTGAAGAGCGACACCGTCTCGTTCGGCCAGTCGCTGGTTCCTGAGGTGATCGACGCAGCGATGCGCGCCGCGGACGAGTGTGACCTGCTGCTGGCGGCCGGCTCGATGCTGTCGGTCTTCCCGGCGGCAAACGTCGTGCCGAGGGCGCGGGCAAGTGGCGCCCTGGTCGTGATCGTCAACGGCGAACCGACAGCTATGGACAGGTTTGCCGACGTTGTTCTGATCGGCTCCCTCGGCGACCTGCTGCCGTCATTGACCAGCCCGTAGTCAAATCCCGACCAATTAGGTAGTCTTTCCCGTATGGCTACCTTTCGAGACCTCCTGACCGCCGCCAAGAAAGAGATCAAAGAGGTCGACACCGCTACCGCCGCCGATCGGATCGAGGCTGGCGCGATCGTGCTCGACGTGCGCGAACCGGACGAATACGACCAGGGTGCTCTACCGGATGCGATCCACATCCCGCGCGGTCATCTCGAGTCCCAGGTCGAGGGCAGGCTGCTCGACAAGAACGCAGAGGTCGTGATCTATTGCGCCGGTGGCGTGCGCAGCGCCTTCGCCGCCAAGACCTTGCAGGAGCTCGGGTACACCGACGTGTCCTCCGTTGTCGGTGGCTTCGGCAAGTGGAAGGACGAGGGTCGCCCGTGGAAGACACCGGTCGTGCTCACACCAGACCAACGCAACCGATACCAGCGTCACCTGTTGCTTCCTGAGGTCGGGGTTGCGGGGCAGGTCAAGCTGCTCGACAGCAAGGTGCTGATGCTCGGCGCGGGTGGCCTCGGTTCGCCGTCAGCGCTGTACCTCGCCGCCGCCGGGGTGGGAACGATTGGCATCGTCGACATGGACGAAGTCGACGCCAGCAACCTGCAGCGTCAGATCCTGCACAACCTCGATCGGGTCGGCGATCGCAAGGTCGATTCGGCGAAGAAGACCCTGACCCTGCTGAACCCCGACGTCAACGTGGTCACGTACGACACGCGTCTCGATGCCAGCAACATCATGGACATCATCGCCGGGTACGACGTGATTGTCGACGGCGCCGACAACTTCCCCAGCCGTTACCTACTCAACGACGCCAGCGTCAAGCTCGGCATCCCTGTCGTGCACGGTTCGATCTTCCGCTTCGAGGGAATGGTCAGCGTCTTCCATCCGCGGCTCGGCCCTACCTATCGCGACATGGTTCCAGAGCCGCCGCCCGCTGAGTTGGCCCCGAGTTGCGCCGAGGCGGGAGTGCTTGGTGTGCTGCCCGGCATCGTCGGTTCGATCCAGGCGCTCGAGGTCATCAAGGTGTTGCTGGGGCTCGGCGAGCCGTTGATCGGCCGGATCCTGTCGGTCGACACGACTGATATGAGCTTCCGCACCTTCAACCTCCGCAAGGACCCCGCAAACCAAGTCACGTACGAGAATCGTGACCGGATCATCATCAGTGAGCTCGAGGGGCTCTGCGCTCCGGGGCTTCACGACTGACGCACTACAGTTCGCGTCGTGCTGGTAGCGACGGGGCAGCGGGAGACGACCAGAAGGCTGTGGGTCCATGGCCCGTTCGCCGATATCGCGTTGGGATGGTGCTGGCTGCCCATCGCCGTGATGGTGCACCTGGCCGAGCCACACCTCACAGCCGTGCAGTCGATCATGGGCGTCATCTTCCTGATCTCTTTCGCCCATCAACCGTTGACACTCGGTCTGGTGTATGGCGACCCGGCGCAGCGTGGCGCTCATCGTCGCCTCTACAGGTGGGCGCCGTGGGTCGCATTCGGATTGATCGTCGTAGGGCTCAACGTCAGCCTGTCCGCGGTCGCGTTGATGGCCGGCTTGTGGAATGCCGAGCACACGTTGATGCAGCGGTACGGCGTGATGCGCATCTACGGTCGCAAGGTCGGCGACGACCACGGCCGGCTCGAGAAGCCCATGTTGATCGTCTGGCTCGTCGCCGGGATCTCCTACATCGGCGGGTATGTCGATCTGCAGCACCTGGTCCACAAACTCGGTTTCGGCGGTACGAACGCGCGCAGCGTTCGACTGCTCGCCGACCTCAGTTCGTATGCACGCATCCTCTTCTGGGTCGCCGCGATCGTTGGGACCGTCCTCGTCGCTCGATGGTGGCAGGCTGAACGTCGTCTCGGAACTGCGGCCAGCCGTCCCAAGCACTGGTATGCCCTCGGCACGGCCGGGCTCGTGCTCGCCGTCATGATCGACCCGATCGCCGGAGTCGCCGGTTACGTCGCAGCGCACGCGATCGAGTACTTCGCCGTGGTACACAGTTCGCTGCGCAAGCGCACCGATGCGTCGCCGGTGGCGACGGCAACGCGGACGACGACACGGCGGGCAGCCGCGTACGTCCTGTACTTCTTGGCCATCGGCACGGTGGTGTACTTCACCAAGACTCGACTCGACGGTCGGCTGTATGCGTTCGCGGTGTTGTTCTTCGGTGCGCTGCACATCCTCTACGACGGCTTCGTGTGGAAGCTGCGCCGCCCCGCCGTGGCCGCATCGCTGGGCATCACGCCGACCTCGTAGCGGCCTCAGTCGAACAGGTCGGGGTCCGTCCGGCAGATCTCCTGCCACAACGGCTGGAAGCTGAACCAGCCGGCTGTCGGGAAGCCGGTCTGCTCGAACGTGTACTGGGCCATGCTGTGCTCGATGAGCTTGGGTGTGCCGGCTGCCATCGCCAGCAGTTGTGCATGACACGAGCGGTCCATGCTCGGGAACCAGAAGCAGGCCTCGTCGACGGTCGTTCCGACGGTGAAGAGACCGTGGTTCTGATGGATCGCCGCCTTGCCGGTGGGGAACGCGGCGGCCAACTCCTTGCCGGCGCCCAGGTCGAACACGACCGCTCCACCCTGCTCAGTGATCACCCGGTGATCGCCGTAGAACGCGCACGCATCCTGGGTGATGGGGTCGAGTGGGATGCCCAGCGAAGCGAATGCCTTGCCGTGCACGCTGTGACTGTGGGCAGCCGAGATCACATCGGGACGGGCCTGGTGGATGGCCGAGTGGATCACGAACGCCGCACGGTTGACGGGCCTCGTGCCGTAGACCACCTCTCCGATGTGGTTGACCAACAGCAGGTCGCTGACCCGGACATGGCGGAAGCTCATGCCGAAGGGGTTGACCCAGAAGTGGTCCGGGAACTCAGGGTCGCGGACGGTGATGTGCCCGGCCACGCCTTCTCCGAAGCCGACGCGCCCGAAGATCCGCAGTGCACCGGCCAACTTCTGCTTGCGGTGCAGGCGCTCGTCCTCGACGTTCGCGAACGTGGGCGGGCCATCCAGGGCGACTGCCTTTGGTGTCAACTCCACGCCGTCGATCGATCGAACGCCAGATTCGGTAATGGTCATAGGCAACCACGATACGTCCGTAGAGTCGCAAGATGAACCGCGAGATCATGCCTTCGACGATTGCGCCACCGGCGGCCAACTATGCCCATGCCGTGCTCACCGAGAATCCCGGCAGGACCCTTCACATCAGTGGCCAGGTGGCCGCTCGTCCCGATGGGACCATTCCCGACGATGTAGCCGACCAGGCCGCAGTGATCTGGTCGAACATTGCTTCCATCCTCGGTGAGGCCGAGATGAATCTCAACGACATCGTCAGCATCACGACATATGTCGTCGTCGACTTCATGGCCTGCTTGCCCGAGGTGATGGCCGCCCGCGACCAGGCGCTCGTCGGCCATCGCGCCGCCAGCACGCTCGTGACCGTGCCGGCGCTCGCACGGCCGGCGTGGAAGATGGAGGTGGCCGTCGTCGCCGCCCGCTAGCAGTCACTACGCCGGAGTCGTACGCTCATCGGTGATGAGTGACGACAAGCGCACTGATTCCGGTATCGAGATCAAGCCCCTGTACGGGCCCGCGGATCTGACCGGCTGGGATCCTGCAGAGCGATTGGGCGAGCCAGGCTCGCCGCCCTACACCCGTGGCGTGTACCGGACGATGTATCGCGGCAAGTTGTGGACGATGCGCCAATACGCCGGGTTCGGCACGGCGACGTCGACCAACGAGCGTTTCAAGTTCTTGCTCGGGGCGGGTCAGACCGGCCTGTCGTGCGCCTTCGACCTTCCGACCCAGATGGGCTACGACAGCGACCATCCGCGGGCGGAGGGCGAGGTCGGCAAGGTGGGTGTTGCGATCGATTCGATTGCCGACATGCGCATGTTGCTGGCCGACATACCCCTGGACACGGCGTCGATGAGCATGACGATCAACTCCACGGGGGCGATCCTGCTGCTGCTGTACGAACTGGTCGCTGATGAGCAAGGGGTGCCGGCCAGCGAGATCAGCGGCACCATCCAGAACGACATCCTCAAGGAATACATCGCCCGCGGTACGTACATCTATCCGCCCCGGCCGAGCATGCGGATCATCACGGACAGCTTCGAGTACTGCGCCGCCAACGTGCCGAAGTGGAACACGATCTCGATCTCCGGGTATCACATCCGCGAGGCAGGCAGCACGGCTGTGCAAGAGATCGCCTTCACCATCGCCAACGGCATCGCCTATGTCGAGGCTGCGCTGGCGGCAGGCATGGACATCGACGCGTTTGCTCCGCGACTCAGCTTCTTCTGGAACGCGCACAACAACTTCTTCGAAGAGGTCGCCAAGTTCCGCGCTGCCCGTCGCATCTGGTACCGGTTGATGAACGAGCGTTTCGGCGCCAAGCGAGAGTCGAGCAAGCTCTTGCGCTTCCACGCTCAGACCGGCGGGTCAACATTGACGGCGCAGCAACCGGAGAACAACGTGGTCCGTGTCGCGATCCAGTCGATGGCAGCAGTGATGGGTGGAACGCAAAGTCTGCACACGAACGGCTACGACGAGGCACTCAGCCTGCCATCGCAGCAAGCCGCGCGGATTGCTCTGCGCACGCAGCAGATCATCGGTTACGAAAGTGGGATAGTCGACACACCCGATCCACTCGCCGGCTCGTACTTCGTCGAATCGTTGACCGACGAGGTCGAGCGCCTGGCGTGGGAATACATCGAGCGGATCGACGAGATGGGTGGTGCGGTAACGGGGATCGAAGCCGGCTTCCAACAGGGTGAGATCGACCAGGCTGCGTACGAGTACGCCAAGTCGATCGACGACAACGAGCGGATCATCGTCGGGCTCAACAAGTTCGCTGTTCCCGCTGCCGGAGATCCGCCCATATTCCCCACCGACCCCGAGCTGGAGCGCGCTCAGTTGGCCTCGCTCGCCGACTTCAAGGCGGCTCGCGACGCGAGTCTGGTCGAGGCCCGCCTCGCCGATGTGACGGCGGCAGCACGCGGCACCCAGAACCTGCTCTATCCGATGAAAGAAGCGCTGCGAGCCGAGGCCACCCTCGGCGAGGTCAGCGACGCGTTGCGGAGCGTGTTCGGTAGATATGGGGCGGGCTGACAGATGGCGATCTGGGCTCAGCGGTTCTGATGACGAGCTGGTTGACACGGCACGCCGCCGACGATTGTTGTGACATCACCACGGTCGGTCGCCGTAGTGGCAACCCTCACGCGATCGAGATCTGGTTCGGCGTCATCGATGACACGCTGTACATCATCTCCGGCAACGGGCCGTCGGCCGATTGGTATCGCAACGCGTTGGCGAACTCGCAGGTATGGGTGCGCCTGTCCGGTGAAGTCCACACCGGAACAGCGCGCGACGTCACCGATCCGGAAGAACGTCGCAGGGTCGGTGACCTGATGGGGCAGAAGTACCCGTGGGAGGGCGACTCGTCAATCGGCCTGACGCGTCACGCGTGGTGCTACGACGTGCCCGTTCTCGCCATCGGCCAATGGCTTCACGATGACTGAAGATACGACGGTCTCGGAGATCGTCACGTTGCTGACATATGTCCTCGACGAAAATCGCGAGTCGCAAGAGTTGGTGCGACTCTCGCATGCCGGACTCGTTCACCGCTCGACAGGTTTTCGCCGTCGATTCGATGCGGTGATTCGCACCAATGACGGTTTTGCCGCCAGCCTCGCAGTGCATTACCTCCGCGAAAACCTCGGGCGTGCACGTGAGCACTGGAGCGCGGGACTAGAGCACATGACAGAGCTGCACACGGCCTTTCCTGACAACGAACAGGTACGCGCCTTGGAAGACGACCTTCGACGAGCGGGTGTGCACGAGATCCAGGCACTTCTCGAACTCGATGCTGTGCCGGTTCGCCGCAAGCCGGCTGCAGCACACCTGCAGGCTGTTCTCGATCGAATGTCCGACTGCGACCAGTTGGTCGCGAGGGCCCGAAGTCAGCTGACGCTGCAGCACATGCGCAACGGGCCGAAACAACCCTGAATTCAGGTGTCGGCAGCCGCCAACTGCTCGGCCAACTCGGCGGCGATGAAGATGATCTGGTCCTCCTGGCCCCCGACAAGCTTCTGCTCGCCGCACTTCATCAGCACGTCAGCGCCACTAACGCCGTATTGCTCTGCCGCGCGGAAGGCGTGCTTCAAGAAGCTCGAGTACACGCCGGCATAGCCCATCACCAGCGCAAGACGATCGATGATGCATTCGCCGTCCATCACCGGACGAACCACGTCCTCGGCGGCATCCATCAGCGCCAGGACGTCGATGCCCGTCTTGATGCCAAGGCGATCGGCGACAGCCGCAAAGACCTCGTTGCGCGTGTTGCCGGCACCTGCACCGAAGCCGCGCACCGAGCCGTCGATCTGAACCGCACCCGCGCGAACCGCGATGACCGAGTTGGCGACGGCTATGCCGAGGTTGTCGTGTCCGTGAAAGCCGACCATAGCGTCGTTGCCGAGTTCGGCAACGACGGCCTCGACACGATGCTGCACGTCCTCGAGGATCATCGCCCCGGCCGAGTCCACCACGTACACGCACTGGCAGCCGGCGTCGGCCATGATCCGTGCTTGCTTGGCGATCAATTCCGGTGGCTGCCCGTGCGCCATCATCAAGAAGCCGACCGTCTCCAGGCCGAGCGATCTGGCCAAGCCGAAATGTTGGATCGACACGTCGGCCTCGGTGCAATGCGTTGCCACGCGCACGATCGACAGGCCGATGTCATTGATGTAACGGATGTCGTCCATCGTGCCGATGCCGGGAACCATCAGCGCGGCGATCTTGGCGTTCTTGGCCGTTTCCACTGCGGCCTTCATCAGCAGCCGTTCGTCCGTCAACGAGAAGCCGTAGTTGAACGAGGAGCCTCCGAGGCCGTCGCCATGGGTGACCTCGATCACCGGCATGCCGGCTGCGTCGAGCGCCGCAACGATGTCGCGTACCTGTTGCTCGATGAATTGGTGGTTCTTCGCGTGCGAACCGTCGCGAAGGCACGTGTCGGTCATGCGCACGTCGAGTGAGCTCGAGTAAGGCATCAGTTGGCTCCGTTCGAACGGGCGGTTGCGCCGGCAAGGTGCTTGGCGATGCGGTTGCCTGCAGCAGCCGCGGCTGCGGTCATGATGTCGAGGTTGCCTGCGTACGGGGGGAAGTAGTCGCCGGCGCCCTCGACCTCGACGAGCACGGCGACGCGTGGTGTGCCGTCTCGCGATTCGCCGAACTGCGGTGCTGATTTCAGCCGGTAGCCGGGCACGTACTGGGCGACGTTGGCAACCGCATCTTCGACGGCCTTGGTGATCAGCACCTCGTCGGCATCGCGCGGCAACTGGCAGAAGATGGTGTCACGCATGATCAGCGGGGGGTCGGCCGGGTTGAGGACGATGATGGCTTTGCCTCGACCTGCACGACCGACTTCGGCGATGGCGCGCGAGGTCGTTCGGGTGAACTCGTCGATGTTCGCGCGCGTGCCCGGGCCCGCCGACACGGAGGCAACGGTTGCGACGATCTCGGCGTACTCGACCTCAGTCACCGCTGCGACGGCGTGAACGATGGGAATCGTGGCCTGACCGGCGCACGTGACCATGTTGATGTTCATCGCGTCGAGGTGCTCATCGAGGTTGGCGCTCGGTACGACGAACGGTCCGACCGCCGCCGGGGTCAAGTCGATCGCGCGAATCTCCAATTCGAGGTAGCGGGGCGCGTTGGCGATGTGGACGTATGCGCTGGTCGCCTCGAACACGAAGTCGGGCAGTTCGGTTCGCCCGAGCAGCCAGTCGACACCTTCGGCGGATGCTTCCAGACCGGCCTTTCGAGCGCGCTCCAGTCCATCGCTTCGCGGGTCGATACCGATCATGTAGCGCGGTTCGATCACATCCGAACGCATCAGCTTGTACATCAGGTCGGTACCGATGTTCCCGGAACCGACGATTGCTGCGGTCAGCTTGGCCATGTCACCTACTTTGCTCCATCAACCCTCGCGGAGGAAGGGCCCGCGTTCCTGCGTACGGAACGCCGATGCACAGCCCGGGATCATGTGAAAGCAGCGGACAGTTCGGCGACCACCTCGGCAGCAGTCATCACCCGCTCGACCGAGCCGACGGAACGTCCGGCGTACAGCGCCATGGCGCTGATGTCGCCCGTCGTGTCTCGAGTCGGGGAACTGACACCGAACCGCGGCACCGGCACGGCCTTTCCGTCGGCCAGCGCCGTCCGACCCACGACATCGTCGGGAGCCGAACCAGCGGCATCGATCGCCGACTGCAGGACGCGGTGCGGCGCGGCGGGCCAACCGACCCCGAACGCTTCCGTCAACACCGAGTCCTCGGAGGTCGCGGAGACGAGGGCATCGATGTACGCAGGGTGGGCGTATGACTCCCGGGTCGCGACGAACCGGGTACCGACACGCACGGCATCCGCGCCGAGCGCGAGTGCGGAACGAATGGCCGCGACATTGCCGATCCCGCCTGCGGCCACCACCGGTACTTCGACGGCTGCGCGAACCGCAGGCAGCAACACGGCCAGGGGTACATGACCTCGCACGTGACCGCCTGCCTCCATTCCCTGGGCGATCACATAACGGCAGCCGGCGTCGACAGCAGCCCTGGCCTCGTCGACCGAACCGACTTGCCAGCCGCAGATCACGTTCGGCGGAACTCGAGACGGATCGGGCCACTCGTAGAAGAACTCGACGATAGGCAGGCGCGACGCCAGCAACTCGACGACGTCCGGCTGCACGAAGTGGGCGATGCACGTGGATCCCACCGGGGAGTCGGTGAGCGTGGCGACTTCGTCGAGATAGCGCTCGACGACAGCGAACTGCTGCCGGCCGACGCCGATCATCCCCAATCCACCTGCGTTGGCGACTGCTGCTGCGAGGGTGGACGTGGCGGTGCCACTCATGCCCGCCTGCTGCAGCGGCCACTTGCTGCCGACGAGATCGGTGAACGCGTTCATGCACTACTCCTACGTGATTGGCCGGGCCCGTGCAAGCCCGCGCGATGATCTGCGCATGGTCAGGGTTTCGTTTGATCCACACTCGCCCGGTTGGGCCGCGACCTTCGAAGGAGAGGCACGACGCATCGAAGCAGCACTCGCAGACCTCGGCATCGAGGTGCACCACGTCGGCTCGACATCAGTACGCGGGCTGCGTGCGAAGCCAATCATCGATATCGACTTGGGTGTTCCTGATTCGACCGACGAGGCGGCGTACCTGTCGGCTCTCGTTGGCGCTGGCTACGAATTCGTCCTGCGCGAACCGGAGTGGTTCGAGCACCGCCTGTTCAAACACCTCGACCCAAGAGTCAACCTCCACGTCTTCTCCATTGGATCACCAGAGATCGATCGGATGATCGCCTTCCGCGACCACCTCCGCGTCAACGAGGCCGATCGCAATCTGTACGAGTCCACCAAGTTGGCGCTCGGTGACCGTGAATGGGGCACTGTGCAGGACTACGCAGATGCCAAGTCCGAAGTTGTCGGTGAGATCCTCGGCCGAGTCCTGGCGGCGCGCAAGTCGTAGTCGATCTGGGCGCTCACCCCAGCTTGGCGAATTCGAGACGCGCAGTCGCTCGCTGATGGCGCTTCTCCGCAGTTGCTCGGGCGTCTTCGGCGACCTTGAGGTCCGTCTGCGCTCTTCGTACCGCCGTCTCGGCGGCGTTGACCTCGCGTTCGGCGACTGCCAATTCCCGAGCGGCCGCTGAAACGTCCTTGCGCGCCGCACGCGCTTCTTCGGCGCGCGCAGCCCGCGCCGCTGCATCCGCCCGTGGCTTCGACGTAGCGTGCTTGCTCCGGCCGACGGGCGCGTCCTCGGCGTGACGGGACTGTTTGCTCTTGGCAGGCTTGGCCGCATCCGCTGTCTCGGGAACCTGCATGTCGGCGAATGCCCCGAACCCGAAATCGTCCTCGGGCAGCTCGCGCAACGTGCCGTCGATCCAACTGCCGACCAGCTCCGGATGGCGGGAGAGCTGGTCGATGATGCTGCGGATCTCCGGCCGCCGCGCCTCCGCGCCGCTGACTTTGCCCAACGCTGCCACGGCCTTGTCGACGAGTCCTTCGAGTGCCTTGCGTCTGGTCTTCGTCGCGGCCGAAAGCGTTCCAGCGGTTCCACCCACGGCCTGAGTCTCGCCAAGTTGGCTCGTGACTTTGACGACGTCGTTGACAGCATTGGCGTCCTCGCCTGCGGCGAGCACTGCCCACAGCGACAGCGAAGGGCGCTTCAGGGATTGGTAGAAGCCGGCCAGTGATCGGTTCTTGTCAGCCCGGGCCTCTTTGACCAATCGGGTCCGCTCGGCGACGTAATCATCGGGTGACGCTTGCAGCAGCACTCGGGCGTCAGGAGAGTCGGCGGCCATTGGTTTGTACATTTCCACATCGGGCGCTCTGTGGAGTGCGTAGATGATCGAACCTTGTCGCTGGCGACGGCCGCAAACGTGTTCGCAGCGACAACGTTGCGCTCTAACGTCAGGCAGGCACGCCCGCACGCACACGCGCTCCACCACTCCCATGAAACCCACCGTGCTCTACCACTTCAGCGAGGATCCGCATCTCACCAGGTTCGAGCCTCATGTGCCGCGAACCAATCCGACTCATGCGCCTGCGGTGTGGGCGATCGACGCAGTGCACGCGCCGCTGTACTGGTTT
>JANMRB010000122.1:0-18781 GCA_031370825.1 Ilumatobacteraceae bacterium | reverse complement strand
ACACGGCGCCTTCGCCAACCCCACCGGCCGACCCCGAAAGGCACGCGCCGTCTAACCCGCCACCCAGTGGAACACAGGTACCGGATACGAAAAGGAACACGGGTACCGGGACTTGACATTTGCCGCCCCGTCCGCCCTCATGCCGCCCTCCGGGTCTATGGCTGGGGCTGCCGTTCGAGCCAGCGTTGGAGGGTGTCCGTGGTCCAGGTGGCGACGCCCGTGCCGAGGAAGACGTTGTCGTTGGTCCAGATCCCAGCGCTGAGAGCGAGCGCGCTCGCAACCACGGGCCAGTCCCTGAGATCGCGTGAGGAACGCTCTCGTGCCTCCTCTTCGAGGGCGGCGTAGATGCCCTCGTCCAAGATGACGATGTTCGCCTCGACCGCCGCCAAGCAGGCGGTGGCCAGCTCGTCGCCGAGACTGGGTTCGAGGCCGCGCCGCCGAACGAACGCGGTGATTCGTCGGGGGAGTTCCACTTGCGTCTCGCCCCACATCTGCTCGGGGAGGAACAGTTCGAGCCGTTCATCGCCGAGGCGGATTCGGCCCGCGGCACGGAGCAGCTCGCCGACGAGCACGCTCGTGTCGACCACGAGCCGCATCAGCGCGTGCGGCGTTTGGGCGAGATCTCCCGCACGAGTTCGTCCTCGTCGAGGCCCGAGCGAGTGACGATGTCATCGACGAGCCCGCCAAGCCGGCCGAGAGCGTCGCGTCCGGCACGGCGGTCTTTGGCCGTGATCGGCACGAAGAACCCGATCGGCTCTCCGTGTCGTTCGATGACCAACGTCTCGCCACCCGCGAGGATGGAGCTCGCTTGATCCCTGAACTCCCTGACACCGATCGCTCTCACAGGCTCATGCTCCTTTGTGCCCACAAGTGTAGCCACAAACGCGCGAGTTGTTCAAGCTCCGGAGTGCTCAGCCGTCGTGAGAAGGCTGTCGCGGAACTGTGTGGGGGTGAGGTTGGTGACTCGCTTGAAGTATTTGACGAAGTTGGTTGGCTCATCGAAGCCGAGGTCGTCGCTGATCCTTGCCACTGGCTCCGAGCTGTGAGCGAGGACACGTTTCGCTTCGAGGATGATGCGCTCGACGATCATCCCCTTGGCGTTGGAATCGCTCGTGGCTTGGCAGGCGCGGTCCAGGCTCTTCGTCGAGTACCCGAGGTGGCGTGCGTATGGGGTGACGAGGTGCCACTGTCGGAAGTGCTGGTCGACGGCAGCTCGGTAGTCCCGGTAGCGTCCGATCGTCACCGGATCGATGAGGTGTGCAGCGTGCTGAATGGGATGGCAGAGGACGAGCCGCTTCACCAACAGTTGGGCCTGTATCGCGAGCAGCTTGTTGAGCTGGGTGGGATCGGTCGCCGACGACGCATCGGCGGTCATACGTTTGAACAGCTCCACGATCGCGGTGACAACCCCATCGGTGGCACGGATGTGGGGTGGAAGGCGTTCGATCTCGTGGGGGACGTGGTGTGGCGCCACAATCAAGATCCAGCCGTCCCAGTCGCTCGGCGGGCCGAAGCGGTGAACCTGCCCGGGTCCGATCAACAGGCACGACCCGGCGGTGCATTGATGGGTCTCGAAGTCGATGGTGTGCGTGTAGCTCCCTGATCGCACGAACAGCAGGCAATGGAAGTCGACACGCTCGAAGCCTCGTTGTGGGTCTGACGCCACCCGGTCTCGAAGCGCCTTGGCCCGGATCACCTCGACATCGAGGCGGTAGGCGGCGTCGTGTGGCCGGTACTGCACACGCGTTGCATTGACGATCATGTCCGATTCTTACCATCAGGAGAGGTGTTCTCACCTCGTTGGCAGGGGTCTGTGGGTCCACACTCGGTGCAGGCAGCAAACGAGGAGAACAGGCATGGACATTCGAGGGTTGGGCTACATCGGGATCGACGTTGCTGATGTCGATAGCTGGCACGAGTACGCGAGGACCCTTGGAACGATGGTCATCGAGGATGACGACGGGTTCCGCATGCGGATCGACGAGCGGCCGTTCCGGGTCGTGGTCCGGGACGCCGACGGCAGCGAGGGGCTGGCCTTCGTGGGATGGGAGCTACCCGACGCAGCCGCGCTGGCAGCGTCCGCAGCTGAACTCGACAAGGCCGGATGCACCATCGAAGAAGGGTCGGCGACCGAATGCGCCGACCGTCGGGTGCGAGGCCTGATCCGCACGACGGATCCCAGCGGATTCGTCATCGAGTTCTTCCACGGCCCGATCCTTGACCACGAGCTGTTCGTGTCGCCGACAGGAGTCAGCGGGTTCGTGACCGGACCCAACGGGATGGGACACATCGTCCTCGGCACCCCACACCTGGCCGACAGCGTCGACTTCTACACAAACCAGCTCGGTTTCCGAGTGAGCGACTACTGGAAACCAGAAGACGACGATGTCGTGTTCATGCGATGCAACCCACGCCATCACAGCCTGGCACTCGTCGCCGCGACCGATGCGGCCCTCGACCACTTCATGCTCGAAGCGCGCACCCTCGATGACGTCGGCTACGCGCTCGACCGCCACCACGACACCGGCACCCCGATCTCGATGGGAATCGGGAAACACACCAACGATCGCATGATCTCGTTCTACAGCCGGTCACCGTCGGGGTTCGATGTGGAATTCGGTTTCGGCGGGCTCCTGGTGGACGAACCGACCTGGACCGTCACCCAGATCACGAAGCCCAGCTTCTGGGGTCACCACCCTCCGACGGCGTGATCGTCGGGAGAAGCACCGACGGGATGCGAGGTGGGCGCGCCGTCCCGATCGATCAGTCCTGTCGTGCCATACCGGTCACTACGTGACCGGTATGTCGGTTGCACATTGTGGAGCTGGGGGGAATCGAACCCCCGTCCATCAGGCAATGAACGTTCGTGATACGGCCATTCCCGACTCACTCGCTAACGCAGCGAGACCGGCGGGTCGGCTGACCGTCGCAAGCGGCGGTCCACGCTCGGTCTTTGCCGAGTGTCAGCAGACTTTCCTACAGTCAGCGGTCTTTCTCGCCGTCATCCCCCGCTTCTGTTGCCGGGCTGCGGTGGATCGGCCCCGTGCGCCATTTCTGGTCACGATGTCTCTTCGCTCACCTAAAAATCAGGCGGCGAGAGCGAACTGCTCGTTGGCAATTCTATTTTTTGCCCCGTTTAACGAGTCTGAGCAACTCGGGTCGCACGCTCGCCCACAGATACTGATGTCGAAACCTGTCAGCCCCATGATTGATTGTCCGGCCAGACTACCTGGGAACAGAGCCTCCCAGGCTGTTAGCCGGTGGCGAGAATGTCGGCGATTTGGCCGTTGGCGGCGGCCATGCCCTCCTCCATGCCCATTTCGAGCATCTGGTCCATCGCCTCGCGCGAAGGGAACCGCGTCTCGATGACCATGCGTGTGGCGCCCGTCGGCAGTTCGGCGAGGGTGACGGCGAACTGCATTGTCGGCATCCTGGCGTCGGGATTGCCCTCGCTGTCGGCGAAGCCGTCGTCGAAGTCGAGGCGGTGAGGCTCCTCGACCTCGGTGACCTTCCACCATCCGTGTTGCCGGTCGCCGCCGGGACCGGTCATGAAGTAGCTGACGTTCCCGCCCGGGCGCAATTCGTGCGTGACGACGGTCGCCGGGTACGTGGGTGGGCCCCACCACCGCTCGAGCTTGCGCGGGTCCGCCCAGAGTTGCCAGACGCGGGCGATCGGGGCATCCCACTCGCTCTCGACGCTCAGGCTGAGGGCAGTCGGGTCCTTGCGGACGTCGGTCACGGTCATGGATGTCCTCCTTCGTCGGGTCCGGCGAGCACGTCGCCGAATCGGTGCATGCGCTCACGCCAGTCGGTCTCGAGCTCGTCGAGCAAGCGGTTGACGTCGCGTACGGCGTCGATCCGCCCGCGCACTATTCGCTCGCGACCTCGCGGGTGCTTGGAGATGAGGTCGGCCCGCTCGAGGACGGCCACGTGCTTTTGCACCGCGGCAAAGCTCATCGGGTACCTGCGAGCCAGGTCGGAGACGGAGTGCTCACCTTGCAACACCAGCCGGACGATGTCCCGGCGGGTCCCATCGGAAAGCGCATGGAACAGGAGGTCTGTTCGCTCCGCGTTCGCTGCTCGCGCCCCATCTACAACCATATGGTTGTAGGTTAGCAGTTCTGCCGGTGGACCGTCAACGTGGCGGGGTACCGTCTGGCGGTGAGTCGCCGGTACCACGTGTTCATCAACGATGCGGCCGGCACCGCAGGCGAAGGCGACGTCAGCGCGAAGGATCTCGCCGAAGCGTTTCGGCAAGTGGGAGTGGATGCAACCGTCATCGATGTCGACGCCGAGCATCTTCCAGACGCGATGCGCGAGGCGTGGCGATCCGGGATCGACGCGGTCGTCGTTGGGGGAGGGGACGGCACGACGAACTGCGCGGCCGATGTCGCCGTGGCCGACAAGATGGTCCTCGGCGTGTTGCCGATGGGGACGTTCAACCACTTCGCCAAAGATCTCGGCCTGACTTCCGATCTCGAAGAGGCGGTGAAGTTCTTGGCCGCAGCCGAAGTCACAGCGGTCGACGTGGGTGAGGTCAACGGGAGGATCTTCGTCAACAACGCTTCGATCGGTGTGTACCCGGAGATGGTCGCCAACCGTGACGAGATCCGCAAGCGACGGGGATGGGGGAAGATCCGCGCCGCGCCGGTGGCAATCGTGCGCACACTGCGACGTCTTCCAGTGCATCACCTGCGGTTGACCATCGACGATTCTCGACGTCTGGCGATCGACACTCCGTTGCTGTTCGTCGGAAACGGCTCGTTCGATGAGCACGGCGTTCGGGTGGGCCGAAGGACCTCGCTCGAGGATCACCGGCTCTGCGCCTACGTGATCGCTACCGCGAGTCGTTGGCGGTTGGTCGTCAATGCAATTCAGGCGCGCTTCGGTGGTGTCAACGCGGCCCCCTTGATGATGCGACACTCCGGCGAGCACCTGATCGTCGATTCGGATGAGCCATCGCTCGCCGTTGCTCTCGATGGTGAGCCGACGGACCTTCGGGTGCCATTGAGTTTTCGCACGCGACCGGGCGCATTGCGCGTGCTCGCCCGGGCCCCGAACCGCCGCGAAGGAGAGTGAACGACGGCGTTAGCCTCTGCGCTATGAGCCTCGCCGATGAGAAGTACCTCGCACTGACCACCTTCAAGCGCGACGGCTCGCCCGTCACGACACCTGTCTGGGCAGCGCCGATCGACGACGGCAAGATCGGCTTCTGGACGTCGTCGGGCTCGGGAAAGGCCAAGCGTCTTGCTCACACGCCGAAGGTGATCGTGCAGCCGTCCGACGCCAGAGGTCGCGTCAAGCCCGGTACGTCGCCGACGCTGGCGACCGCAGTGTTGGTCACCGGCCCCCAGCTCGAAGGGATCCGTACCAAGATCAGAGCAAAGTACGGATTCATCTGCTCCATCACCAAGTTCTTGGCCAAGGTGGGCGGAATCGTGAAACGCAAGAGGATCCCGTACGGCGATCGCGGTGTCGTGATCACGCCGAACGCATAGTCGCAGTGACCCCCCGCTCGTGGTGGCCCGTGCTGCTGGTCGCGTCGCAACTCGTCCTGGCATGCTCGTCCGACGAGCGAACCACCTCGTCGTCGCTGACATTGGAAGCGGTTTCGACGTCCACCGCCGAACCATCCACGTCTTCGTCCGCGCCCACCACGACGACGACAACGACGGCACCTACGACAACCACCGCAGCCACAACCACCTCGAGCACGACTACGACGGTGGCACCTTCGTTAGTCGCTGAAACCCGCGTGATCGGCCAGTCGGTGCAGGGGCGCGACATCACGGTGTACCGAATGGGCACACCGGACGGCCGGCAAGTCCTCTTGATCGGTGTTATCCACGGCGATGAGGCCAAGGGCTATGGCATCACACAACTGATTCGGACGATGCCGACACCCCCCGGCATCGACCTCTGGATCATCGACAGCATCAACCCCGATGGTCAGGCGGCGAACACTCGACAAAACGCCAACGGTGTCGACCTCAACCGCAACGTCTCGTACAAGTGGAGCTACATCCCGAAGTCCGCCGACAACGGGCAGTACTCAGGCGAGGCACCCGCGGACCAGCCAGAGACACAAGCTCTCGAAGCCTTCGTCGCCGAGATCCAGCCGAAGGTCACGATCTTCTGGCACCAAGACGCCGACCGTGTGTCACCGAGTGGAGCACGCCTGGAGATCCCCAACACGTTCGCCTCGATCGTCGGACTGTCGACCGCGTCGACGCCGTGTACTGCCGGCTGCACTGGCACAGCGACCCAGTACGTCAATCACGAGGTCAAAGGCGGCACTGCCTTCATCGTCGAACTTCCGGGCAACGACGCGGTCACCCCGGAGATGGTCGCGCTACACGCTGCAGCCACGCTCGAGGTGATCGCGCTGTGATCGACGTCAGTCGGTGCGGCCCTTCGCCTGTCGGCCCATCGCTCGCTGCATGTCGCGTTGCGCATCGCGTTCGGCCATCGCGTTGCGCTTGTCGGCCTTTCGGCGGCCGCGGGCCAGCGCCAACTCGACTTTGACCTTGCCGTCCTTGAAGTAGAAGGACAAGGGCACGAGCGACAGCCGTTCCTGGGCAACCTCTGCAGCGATGCGCTCGATCTCCCGGCTGTGCAAGAGCAACTTGCGTGATCGATCTGGGTTGTGAGCGCCGACTCCATGGGCGAACTGGTAAGGCGGTATGTGGATGCCGTCGAGCCAGATGGCCCCGTTGAGAACGCGCGCATATGCGTCGGCCATTTGCAGATGGCCCAGTCGGAGGCTCTTCACTTCGCTGCCCTGCAGGACGATTCCGGTCTCGATGGTGTCGAGGATGGCGTAGTCGTGCCGCGCCTTGCGATTGCTGGCGATCAGCTTGCGATCATCGGACGCGGCGGGCGACATGGCAGGTGAGGGTACCGGTCGCCCGGTCGACGAGCGCCTGGCTACCCTTCGGCCGATGCTGGTGTTCGCCAACCGAGCCTTCGCCGAGATGATCGGCCACGCCTACGATGGCTACCCGTTGGAGGCATGCGGGCTGCTGATCGGTCGCAGAGATCGCGTCGACCGGTTTGTCAGCTGCACCAACGAGGCTGCGTCGGCGCGCATCTACTCGATCCCCGCGAAGGAGCTGCTGCGCGCCGAGCGTTCGGCGGAGGAAGCCGGCGCCGAGATCATCGGCGTGTTCCACAGCCACACCCACTCCGACGCGTACCCCAGCCCAACAGATGTGGAACAGGCGCCCGATCCCGGCTGGCACTACGTGATCGTCGGCCTCAAGCGGGAGGCGCCGGAAACCCGGAGCTACCGCATCGTCGACGGATCGATCTCCGAAGAGCGCGTTGCCGTCGGCTGAGATAGAATCCCGACAGGATTGATCAGGTTGATCGGAATAGACGATCAACCACCGGTGGTTGGGGGTGGTGATGGTTCCATTCGAAAACGTGCTCGACATGATCGGCAACACTCCGATGGTCGACGTCAGCCGGCTGTCGCCGAACCCCGATGTGCGCATCGTCGCCAAGCTCGAAGGCCAGAACCCGTTCGGTTCGGTCAAGGATCGCATCGCCAAGTCGATGATCGAACATGCCGAGAAGAGCGGCCGGCTTCAGCCGGGCCAGACGATCCTCGAGCCCTCGAGCGGCAACACCGGAATCGCGCTTGCGGCGATCGCCCAGATGAAGGGCTACCCGATCAAGATCCTGATGCCGTCCAGCGTGTCGATCGAGCGCCGGCAGATGCTGGAGGTGTTCGGCGCCGAGGTGATCCTGACGCCAGGCGAGGAAGGTAGCAACGGCGCGGTACGCCGTGCCCAGGAGATGGCCGCAGCCAATCCGGACTGGTGCTTCCTCTACCAATACGGCAACGACGCCAACCCGCTCGCGCACTATGAGGGAACGGGTCCCGAGATCTGGCGCGACTGCCCCGAGATCACCCATTTCGTTGCCGGCCTGGGAACCAGCGGCACGCTGATGGGCACCGGCAGGTACTTGAAAGAGCAGAACCCGGCCATCAAGGTGATCGCGATCGAGCCACCACTCGGCGAACGCGTCGAGGGTCTCCGCAACATCGATGACGGATACATCCCACCGGTTTTCGAGCAGTGGTACGGCTTCGACCTGCTCGATCGCAAGCGTGTGGTTCGCCCTCGGGAGAGTCTGGAATGGACTCGCCGGCTGGTCAGTGAGTGTGGAGTGTTTGCCGGGATCTCCTCCGGTGCTGCTCTGGCCGGGGCGGCAAAAGTCGCAACCGAGATCACTGAGGGTGTCATTGTCTTCATCGTCAGTGACGGTGGTTGGAAGTACCTCTCTACCGGCGCGTATACCGACGACCTCGATTCGGCGGAAAAGCAGGCCGAACGAACCATTTACTTCTGATCACCGTGACAGCAGGCGAATTGTAATTAGGCTGTAACGAATGAAGTTGACCGGCCCCAGGCTGCTTGCATTCAGCCTGCTCGTTACAGCTGGCCACGTGCTCAGCCCCGCTCTCGGTGCCGCGGTGCCGTCCGTCCAGGCAGCCAATCTTCCACCCGGCTCGTCGCAATACCAGGCGGTTCCGCCCTCCAGGCTGGCCGACACACGCCCCGACCAGGGAGCATTCGGGTTCAGTCGGGAGTCTGCCAACGTCATTCGGGTGCAGGTGGCCGGCCGCGGCGGTGTGCCCGCTAACGCCACCGCAGCAGTCCTCAACGTCACGGGCGTCAACACCACCGCCCCGGGCTTCGTCACGGTCTACCCGTCGGGAACGGACATTCCCACGGCATCCAACGTCAACTTCGACGGGCCCGGTCAGGTGCTGGCCAACATGGTCACCGTCATGCTCGGTACGGGCGGAGCGGTCGATATCTACATGCAACGAAAGATGGACGTCGCCGTCGACGTCTCCGGCGCATATCTACCGGTCACCGGTGAAGTAGCGAGTGGCCGCCTGGTCACACGACCCGATGGAGCGTTCCGAGTTCTCGACACCCGCGACCGCGGCGTCGGCGTCGGTGGCCTGTCGTCCGAGCGAGTCGATGTCAGCGCAGCAGGTGTTCCCGCGGATGCAGTTGCCGTCGTCGTCAACCTGACCGCTACGGAAACCGGTATCGGGTACTGGACCGCCTACCCGATCGACCAGGCTCGACCAACCGCCAGCAACCTCAACATCGACCACTTCGGCCAGACCCGCGCCGGGCAGGCCATCGTGTTGCTGTCCGGTGTGCCCGCCTTCAACGTGTTCAGCCAAGGCGGCGGCCACCTCATCGTCGACGTCGCCGGATGGTTCACCGGTAAGTCGGCGGCGCCGAACACCGACGGGCTCTTCGTTCCTACCAACCCGACGCGTCTGCTCGACTCCCGCGGACCTTCTGGCATGCCGACGTGGGGCGGAAGCACCCTCGAGTTTGCCGTCGGCGGACCGGCTGGCCAGGTGTCCGCTGTCGCCATCAACATCACCGGTACCGAATCGCTGTACAGCGGTTTCGTGACCGCCTTCCCCGCCGGGGTGACCAGACCCAAGGCGTCGAACCTCAATGTCGACACGTGGGACGAGACGATCGCCAACCATGCCATCGTCAGGGCCAGCAATCGCGGCGTCAGTTTGTTCACGCAGAACGGCTTGAGCTTGATCGCCGATCTCAATGGTTGGTACCTCGGGTCGCCGACTGGCGCGGTGCTCCCTCCACCGACGAACCCGTCGTACCAGCCAAACCAGGCGCTAGAGGTCGACGCCGGTCGTATCGGCATGGCGCTTCCGATTGGTACAGGTACCAACCTCGATGCCGTCGCCAACCTCGGGATTGCTGCCACCTGGAACGGTGCGGCTCAAGTGGCCACCCCCGCGAACATCGTCCTGTTCGGGCACCGCACAACACATGGGGCTCCGTTCCTCAACATCAACTTGCTGGACCCGGGCAGCATCGTCAGCCTCATCGGCACGGACGGCCATTCCTACAACTACATGGTCGTACGAATCGACGTGACGATCCCGAACTACAACATCATCAACAACATCGGTCTCCGGTCCGGCCTGGCCACCGTCCAGCTGGTGGCATGCACGCCACCTCACTCGGTCGCATTCCGCCTGGTCACCACGGCCCGCTTGATCAGCGTCACCTAGGTTCGCCCGTTGCTACTGGCCCAGGACCAGCAGAAGCAGCCCGGCAACAACGACGATCGCAGCGATGCTGCGTTTCAACGCTTGTCCCTCGCCCAGGTATCGAGCGCCGACGAACGCCGCGATGACCACGCTCGATTCGCGCAAGCAAGTGACGTAGCCGACCGGGGCACGTTCAAACGCGATTTGGACAAGCGAGTAGGTCACGCCTGAGGCGATTCCCATGATCATGAAGCGACGCCAATAGCTGCGAACAGCGTCGACCATCTCGCTGGATCGACCGGTCGCCAGCGCGTACGTGGTCGTCGTAAGCATGGTGAAGGTGAACGACGCGGCCGCGTACATCGGCGTGTCGATGCTGCGGATGCCCTTGGCATCGACGACGGAGTAGACGCCGATCGTCGCGGCCACGGCGAGAGCGACAGCGACCTGCGCAGACGCACCCCGCCCGGCGAGGGTGATGAGCCCGATCGCAACGACCACCATTCCGATGACGCCCGTCGGTGAGAACGTGTCGCCAAGCAGGGCAATGCCGCCCAGACCGGCGAGCAACGCCCCTCCTCCTCGGGCGATTGGGTATGCCCGCGAGAAGTCGCCGATGTTGTAGGCCTTGGCCAAGAACAGGCAATAGGGAACATGGGTGAGTCCCGACATCAACGCCCACGGGTATCCCCGTGCCGGAATACCGCCGCCGATGATCAAGATCACGGCCGCCAGCACCCCGGCGAAGAAGAACTGTCCCCACAGCGCGATGAACCGATCACTGACCGACTGCTTGACCGAGAGGTTCCACGCGGCATGCAGCACCGCAGCCACGAGCGCCAGAACCGTTGCTGTCAGCATGTGGTGTTCGAGCGTAGAACGCCGCCGCTGCCGTAGCCTGGCCCATCAATATGTGCGCCGACGTGGACCGACCGATCGGGATGTTCGACAGTGGCTTCGGCGGGCTCACCGTGGCCCGTGCCGTCATCGACCTGTTGCCCGCCGAGCACCTGGTCTACATCGGCGACACGGGCCGATATCCATACGGGCCGCGTCCGCAGAGCGAGGTGCGCGAGTTCGCCAGGCAACTGGCGTGGAGCTTGGTCAAGCAACACGACGTGAAGGCAGTCGTCGTCGCCTGCAACACGGCCTCGGCTGCAGCACTCGATGTTTTGCAGCAGGAGCTTCCGGTGCTCGTCGTCGACGTGGTCGAGCCCGGTGCGCGAGCGCTGGTGAAGGCCAGCCGTTCGGGCCGGGTCGCCGTGATCGGCACAGTGGGTGCGATCGGATCCGGGGCTTATGAACGCGCAGTCGCTTCAACGGGTGCCGACGTCGAACTGACGTCAGCATCGTGCCCCGGCTTCGTCGAGTTCGTCGAGCGAGACCAGACAACCGGGGACGAGATCATGATCCTCGCCGAGCGCCTTCTGGCTCCTGTCAAGGCTGCACGCGTCGATGCGTTGCTGCTCGGCTGCACGCACTATCCATTCTTGGCCAGGGTCATCGGCGATGTCATGGGTCCCGAGGTGACTCTGGTGTCGAGTGCCGATGAGACGGCGTTCGCGACTCGCGAGGTGCTGCAGCGGCTCGATCTGCTGCGCACCGATTCGCGAGGGCCCGATGCCGAGCATCGGTTCTACTCGAGTGGCGACATCTCTTGGTTTGCCGACCTCGGCGGCCGCTTGCTGGGTCCCGAGCTCGGCGCCGCTGCACAGTGGCATCCATCGGGATGACTCGTTCAGGTATCCGCCCAGATCAAGGAGCAATCCAATGACCCGCTTCGACGGCCGCGCCGACGACGAACTTCGTCCCATCACGTTCGAGCGGGACTACACAGAGATGGCCGCCGGCAGCGTGCTCGTCACCTTCGGCAAAACGCGTGTGCTGTGCACCGCGTCCATCGATGAGAACGTGCCGCGGTGGATGAAGAACACGGGAAAGGGTTGGGTCACGGCCGAGTATTCGATGCTGCCCGGCGCCTCCCCGGAGCGGATTGATCGCGAGGCTGCCAAGGGCAAGCAGAGTGGGCGCACGGTTGAGATCCAACGCCTCATCGGCCGGTCGTTGCGTGCTGCTTGCGACATGCAACTGCTTGGCGAGCGACAGGTCGTGGTCGACTGCGATGTGCTGCAAGCCGACGGCGGCACTCGCACGGCCAGCATCTGCGGCGGATACCTGGCCCTGCACGATGCCCTCTCCCGGCTGGTGCAGAACCAGGCGATCAAGCAGCACCCGCTGCACTCGTTCTGCGCGGCCATCAGCGTCGGCATCGTCGACGGTCTGCCGGTGCTCGATCTCCCGTACGTCGAGGACTCGACTGCCGAGGTCGACATGAACGTCGTGATGCTCGGCAAGGCGGGTGGCGATCCTTTGTTCGTGGAAGTGCAGGGAACGGCCGAAGGCGCGGCGTTTTCGCGCGGCGAGCTCGACTCGCTGTTGCAATTGGCCGAGGTCGGGCTCGGCGAGATCATGGCATTGCAGGCTGAGATGGTCTCTGTGCCGCCGCAACCGCGCCCGCTCGGAAGGTGACGGTGGCGCGCCTGCAGCTGGTTTGCGCGTCCGCAAACCCCGACAAGGTGATCGAGATCGAAGCGATCCTCGAAGGCGTCGTAGACCTGCTGCCGCGTCCACCCGGCGTTGCGGATGTCGTGGAGGATGCCGACACGTTGATCGGCAACGCCAGGCTGAAGGCTGCCGCCATCTGCGCCGCGGCCAACCTCTCTGCAGTCAGCGACGACACAGGCCTTTTCGTCGATGCACTCGGGGGAGCGCCGGGGGTCTACGCGGCTCGCTTCGCCGGACCAGAGGCAACGTACGCCGACAACCGCGCCAAGTTGCTCGATGCGTTGGAGGGCTCCGACGATCGGCGTGCCAGCTTCGTCTCTGCCGTTGTGGTGATGTGGCCGGATGGTCGCGAGATAGCGGTCGAGGGTGTTTGCCAGGGAACGATCGCCGCAAGTGAGCTGGGTGATCGCGGGTTCGGTTACGACCCCATCTTCGTTCCCGACGACGGTGGCGGCCGCTCGTTCTCACAGATGAGCGACAGCGAGAAGAACCAGATCTCGCACCGCGCCCGGGCCCTGCACGCCCTGTTGAAGGCGTTGACACCCGGGTACTAAGACAGAAAAACAATTTCACATTGGTCCGTGTGGGGGGATCCTGTTAGCACCGACTGAAAACGAGGAGGACCTCATGTACAAGCGTCTCGCCCTTGCCGGAATCGTCACCGCGTTGGTGGTGCCGGCAACCACAGCCAGTGCGTCGTCCGGCCGCGATCACCATGACCTCCCTGACACGATCGATCTACCGGCAGGCTTCGTGGGTGAGGGTGTGGCGGTCGGTGCGCACGACACGTTCTACGCGGGTTCGTTGCCGATGGCCGGGTTGCTCGTGGCGACCTGCGCGATGGGGTCAGTGAGGTCTTCGTCTCTGACCCGATCGTCGCTGCCGCGACCGGTTTGAAGGTTGACCGGCGGCACAACTTGCTGTGGGTCTCCGGTGCCGGCACAGGCCAGGCCGCCGTCTACGACCTCGAGACCGGTGCGCCAGTCGTTGCGTTGACGTTGACGACGGCGCCCTCGTTCATCAACGACGTCATCGTCACTCGCCACGCCGCGTACTTCACCAACAGCTTTGCTCCGGAGATCTACAAGGTCCCGGTCTCGCGAGATGGAGTGGTGGGCAAACCCGAGACCATTGCGCTGACCGGTCCCGCTGCCGAGACTGTTGCCGGTTTCAACCTGAACGGCATCGAGGCAACGTCTGACGGACGCACGCTGATCGTCGTCAACACAGCCAGGGGCAAGCTCTTCACCGTCGACGCCCGGACCGGCGATAGTGCGATGATCGATGTGGATGGGATGACGTTCCCGACGGCGGACGGCATTCTGCTGCACGGCAACACGTTGTTCGTCCTACAGAACGGCCTCAGCCCGACGCCAACCCCGAACCAGATCGTGGTGATCCGCCTTCGCCATCACCTGACGCAGGGCCGCGTTGTCGACACTCTCACCAGTCCGTTGTTCGAAACCTCGACGACGCTGGCGCGCAGCGGTGACGTCCTGGTTGCCGTCAACTCGCAGTTCGGCGGTGCGCCGATCGATCCCGAGTCGGAGCTCGTGCTGCTCAGCCTCGACGAGCACGACGACTGAACACCTACCAACCGCGCAGGTCGATCGGCCAGCGATCGATCACGTCGTCGCCTTGTACCAGCCAGGCCACTTCGTGCATCGCCATGGTCGGGTCGATGTGCGCGGGTATGACGCTGACTCGGTCCGCAACGGCCAATCGGGTTGGTGATGCGAACGTGATGTGCTCGTCGGAAAGGAACAGCACATCGGACCCGTCGATCGCCGGCTTGCCGTGATCCATGCCTTGGGTCTTCAAGCCGGCGTCGGCGACTGCGTAGCGATCGTTCGCTGAGATCACCGTCGCCAGCACGGAGCACGCCTGCCGGAACGGATGGCCGCGGTTGCCGTAGTACGTGTCCATCAGCGCGTACGTGCCCGCTTGGACCTCGGTCACCTGATCGTGCAGATCGAATGTGTCGGTGCCACCGGCACTGATGATGTCGCCACCGACCAGCAGGCTTGCCACGATGAGCTTCTCCATGGCCTCGCCGACTTTGCGACGTTGCTCGACGCGATCGGGTAGCGCCATCAGGTGCCCTTCGTAGCCCATGACGCCGCGCACGACGAGTCCTCTGCTGCGAGCCAGATCCGCGAGATGCCCGGCGTCGCTCGGCCTGCATCCGCAACGGGGCAGGCCGACGTTGACGTCGATGAGGACGTACTTGAGCCCAGCGGTTGCCGCTGCATCGACCGTCTCGTGCGAGTCGACCGCCACCGTGATCACTGCCCGGTCCTGGAGCTCGGCCATCGCCGACAAGCGCTTGGGATCGATGACCTCGTTGGCCAGCAACAGGTCGTCGCCGAGGCCGGCCTCGGCCATTCCGATCACCTCGCGTGGCGTCGCGCAGGTGAACGAGCGGTGGCCGTGGGCACGTTGTGCGGCGGCGAGCGACGTGCATTTGTGAGCCTTGACGTGCGGTCGCAAGCGGCTGCCGGGCAGCGCTGCCGCCATCGTTGACAGGTTGTGCTCGAGCGCGTCGCCATCGATCAGCAGTGCGGGTGTCGACAGGTCACCGATCTTCATGTGACCGACTTTGATGTGACCGACTTTGACGTGACGCGTCCGAGACGAGTCAGCACGAGGCGGTCCAACGCGAGCTCCAGTGCCTGCTCGCGCACGTCATCGACCTGCTCGAAGGTCCAGCCGCTGATTTCGAATGGTCGGCTCCCGGCTGCTTCTCTCGCCGCGCGAACGAACTCGGCGGCGCGTTCATTCGTCAGTCTCACGTTGATTCCATCCGCGACTCGTCCCGCCATCGTTGCCAGGCGGACGCTGTTGACACCGACGATGACGGGAATGGCCTCGGGAAGATCGCGTACCCACCGAATCTGCTCGACGACTGCGGCGTGGCGATCCGCAATGTCGGGCTTCAACTCGATGCCCCGCGCAGCGTGCTCTCCACTCCACTTGCTGTTCGGCGACGTCCCTGCACCGAGACCCAACGTCAACCGACCGTCGCTGATTCGCTGGACGCTGGACGCTGCAGCAGCGAGGACTGCGGGGTGACGATTGGCAACGTTGGCGACGAGCGTGCCAAGGCCGATGGTGGTGGTCGCCGCGGCTAGTGCACCGAGCAGCGTGAAGCACTCGAGCATCGGGCGATCGCCTTGGAGCATCGCCCCATCGAAGTGATCGAAGACCCACGTCGTGTCATAGCCCTCGTCCTCGGCGCGCAAGATGGCGTCGCGGAGCACGGGCCAGTCGTTGGTGCCGGGACTGTATTGGATGTCGATCTTCACTTCGGAGGAGAAGTGTCGCGCGGCCGCCGCGACGGAGCCCAACGCTGTGGTGCCGACGGAGAGATTCGAACTCTCACTTGCAGCGTCCTAAGCGCTGTGCCTCTGCCATTGGGCTACGTCGGCTTGTGCGTGCACCACGTCTCGGTCTGTGCGTGGCAATTTCGACAGAGCATACGAAGATTCGCCGGCCAGTTGCTCGTGCGATCAATCTCGAAGATGCCTGGCCACCACTGCCGCCACTGCTTTTCCGTCGAGCGCACAGCGATCCGCTGCGGCGACGCTGTGGACGAGGTTGCCGATGGCGAAAACGTTCTCACGCGAGGTGCGGAACGAATCGTCGACGGCAGGACCCTTGATCGCCGGGTCCATCGTCAGCCCACTGCGTCGAGCCAGCTCGTGGTCGGGGATCCAACTCCCGGTGAAGACGACGGTGTCACATTCGATCCGCAGACCGTCGGTCAACACGACGCTGTCGACCCGGCGATGGCCGGTGATCTCGGCGATGTCGACGCCGGTGAGAACGCGAACGCGTCGCACCGTAGCGGCCGCGAGCTTGAGAACTCCATACGACTGATGGCGGGGGAGCGGAGTCACCATGGCGACGGCTCGGCAGCCGACATGAGCCAGAGTGAGGATGGCCGAGAAGCTGACGTGTTCCGCTCCGACGATCACCGCTCGTGTGCCGACGCGTTGCCCTTTCATTGCCAGTTGCTGCAGCGAGCCGGTCGTCAATATCCCGACCGGTCGGTCGCCGGGCACAAGTCGTGCAGCGCGAGGTCGCTCCCGAGCGCCTGTCGCCAGGACGATCGCGTCAGCGTCGATGTCGTCGAGCGAGAACACTGCCTTGCCGAGTCGTAGCTCGACACCGGCGGCAGTTGCCCGCTCGGTCAGCGCGCGTGCGTAGCGCGGGCCGGACGTCACCCGGTGAAGATCACGGATCCCAAAGCCGAGGTGGCCAGTGTGCCGGGGAACTCCACCCGCCTGCTGCTCACGCTCGTAGACCATCACGTGCTGAACACCCAACCGGCGGAGCTCCGTGGCTGCAGACAATCCAGATGGCCCGGCACCGACGATCACGACACGGCGACTGGTCGTCGACGTCATGTCGTGACGCTCCAGCCGGTCAGGCTGCACAACTCCGCCAGGCAGTAGAAACCTTGGCAGCGTCCGGCCAACGCCCTGGTCCGGCGGCGAAGGCCGTCGAAGTCAACAGCCGGGACCGGAGCCACGCAGGCTCTGGCAACTTCACCCACGGTCACGCGCTCGCAGTGGCAGACGATCTGGCCGCCTCGTTGGTACGGCCGCTCGTCGATCTCGCCGAGTGGCGTCATGTGGATCGACTCGACGGCTTCCTTGGGCCGCGCCACGAGCCCGCAATCGATGAGCCGATCCAACGCTTCTTCCGCCAGCGCCATCGACGCCGTGAGTCCCGTCGACCGGATCCCACCGAGACAGACATAGCGAAGTTCGCGCTCGTGGCTGACTTGATAGTCACTGTGCTCGGTTGCGGCGCGCAGTCCGGCGTACACCGAGGTGACCTCTTCGTCGAGAAGCGCCGGCAAGATTCGACGGCCCTTGTCGAGGAGGCTGTCGATGCCGGCCCGTGTCGAGCCGGTCGCTGCCTTGTCGTCGATGTCCTCCGCAGTCGGTCCGAGCATCAGGTTGCCGAAGACGGTCGGAGCAACGAGAACGCCCTTGGTCTTCGCCGTCGGCACAGGCAAGACGGTGCGATTCAGTAGCGGCCTGGCGAGCTTGTCGAAGACGATCAGCTCACCTCGTCGCGGCCTGATCGTGAAACCATCGAGGCCCAGCGACCGATGCAGCTCGTCGCCATGCAAGCCCGCGGCGTTGACGACGAACCTGGTGTGGATGCGTTGCCCGGTGGTCATGATGAGGGTGGTCGCCTCGTCGAAAACGTGGCACTGCTCGACGCGGTGGTTCACCAGTACCGAGGCTCCGTTGGCGACGGCCTCGTACGCGAATGCCAGTGGCGTGGACCATGGATCGATGATGTGCTCGTCGGGCACGACCATCCCGCCGGTCGCCCCTTCACCCAAGTGTGGTTCGCTGTCGTACACCGCATCTCGATCGACGACCTCGGTTCGCTCGTATCCGTTGGCCGCCGCCTTGGCTGCGAGGTTGGCGAGTGTCCCGGCCTGCTCGTCGTCCCACGCGACGAGCAACGCGCCAACCTGCTCGATCGAGATGCCGACGGTCGGCGCGTAGTCGCGGAGAAGCGAGTAGCCGCGAGCGACGAGGCGCGCTTCGAGTGACCCTGGCGTGGCATCGAACCCGGTGTGCAGGATCGCCGTGTTGGCCTTGCTCGTCCCGGCGCCGATGTCGGGCCCCGCCTCGACAACGGCGACGACGAGGTCGTGGTGCGACAGCAGCCGAGCTACCGCGCAGCCCACGACTCCGCCTCCCACGACAGCGACGTCGTATACCGTCGCGTCTGCCCTGGCGGTACTCACAGGTCCATCGTCGCCGCGGCCACGCGTTGCCAGTCGGCCAACCGCTCGGCAGCCTCATCCGCGCCGATCCGCGGTTCCACCACCGCATCGGTGCGCCACGCTGGTGCCGCGGGCCGCGTCGGTGAGCTCGGGTTGGCGCCCAGATCGGCGAATGCTGCGACCCCGAGGGCCGTTGCGTGCGGTGAGGGGTACACCTCGACGGGTGCTTGCAGCAGGTCGGCTTGGATCTGCAGCAGGAGGTGACTGCGGGTGAGGCCACCATCGACGCGGAGCCGTGTCAACTGTGAGCCGAGATCGCGCCCCGCCGCGTGGGCGAGCAGGGCGACCTGCGCGGTGATTCCCTCGATCGCCGCGCGCACAAGGTGACCGCGTTCGGT
>JANMRB010000097.1:0-7310 GCA_031370825.1 Ilumatobacteraceae bacterium | reverse complement strand
CGGGCCCTCGATCACCGAGACCGGCGACTGCAAACGCAGCCTCGCCTCCTCGACGTCTTCCTCGATGAATTCCGTGATGCCGTTGACGAGAGCGTGTTCGATGCGCTTGTCGGTGTCCCAGTCCCGCCATTCCTGGCCTGCTCGTTCGACGGGGCTCGATCCGCCTTCCTGATATCGAGTCGCCGCTTCGAGCAGGCGTTCGGCGGCGTCGGTGCGCCGAGCGAGCACGACGTCCTCGCACAGGCCGCGGAGTTCGTGATCGATCTGGTCGTAGACGGCGAGCTGGCCCGCGTTGACGATTCCCATGCGCATCCCGTTGGCGATCGCGTGATAGAGGAAGACCGAGTGCATTGCCTCACGGACTTGATCGTTGCCGCGGAACGCGAAGGAAAGGTTCGAGACGCCGCCCGACACGTTCGAGCTCGGGAAGCGCCGCCGGAGTTCGCGGGTGGCTTCGATGTAGTCGAGCCCGTAGCGGTCGTGCTCTGCGATTCCGGTTGCGATGGCGAAGATGTTGGGGTCGAAGATGATGTCCTCAGCCGGGAAGTCGAGTTCGGTGGTCAGCAGCTCAAAGGCCCGCGCGCAGATCTCGACCTTGCGGGCAGCGCTGTCGGCTTGGCCGTCCTCGTCGAACGCCATCACTATCACCGCTGCGCCATGGTCGCGGCAAACCCTCGCCTGAGCAAGGAACTGGTCGACACCCTCTTTCATCGAGATCGAGTTGACGACCGCCTTGCCCTGAACGCATTCCAACCCGGCTTCGATCACGCCGAACTTCGACGAATCGATCATCACCGGGACACGGGCGATGTCGGGCTCGGCAGCGATCAGATTGAGAAACGTGACCATCGCCTGTTTCGAGTCGAGCAAGCCTTCGTCCATGTTGACGTCGATGATCTGCGCACCGTTGTCGACTTGGTCGCGGGCGACAGCTAACGCTTCGGCAAAGTCGCCATTGGTGACCAGGCGGCGGAACTTTGCCGAGCCGGTGACGTTGGTGCGTTCGCCGACGTTGACGAACGGAATGTCATCGGTGAGCGTGAACACTTCGAGGCCCGAGAGTTGCAGGGTGCGGCGCCTCTCGACCGGTACGCGAGGAGGCTTGCCGGCGACCGCGTCGGCGATTGCCGAGATGTGCGACGGCGTTGTGCCACAGCAGCCGCCGACGATGTTGACGAAACCCGCGTCGGCGAACTCGGCGAGGATCGCAGCGGTCTGGTCGGGTGTCTCGTCGTAGCAGCCGAGCGCGTTCGGCAGGCCGGCGTTGGGGTAGGCGCAGACGAGGGTGTCGGCGACATTGGCCAGGTCCTCGATGTAAGGCCGCATCTCAGCACCACCCAATGCACAGTTCAAGCCGACTGACAGGGGATCCGAATGTCGGACCGACTGCCAGAACGCCTCGGTTGTCTGCCCTGACAGCGTGCGTCCGGAGCGATCTGTGATCGTCCCCGAGATCATCAGCGGTGTGTTGATCCCGGTGTCGGCGGCGTGACGACGCGCTGCGAAGATCGCGGCCTTGGCGTTCAACGTGTCGAAGATCGTCTCGACGAGGAGCAGATCAACCCCGCCGGCAACGAGGCCGGCGATCTGGCCCAGGTACGACTCGGCGAGCTGACGGAACGTCATCGTGCGGTAGGCAGGGTCTTCGACGCGAGGCGACATCGAGAGAGTGACGTTGGTCGGTCCGATGGCGCCGGCGGTCCAGCGCAGGCGGCCGTCGCGCCGTTGCGCCTCGTCGGCAGCGGTGCGAGCGAGTTGCGCGGCCGTTTGGTTGAGCTCGGCGATCAGTGCGGGATCGTCGAGCCCGTACTCGCGTTGGGCGATGGTGGTGCTCGAGAACGTGTTGGTCGTGACGATGTCAGCGCCCGCCAGTAGATACGACAGATGAAGGGCGATGACCGAATCGGGTTTGGTCAGCACGGATAGGTCATGATTGCCCGCCAGCGACGACGGGTGATCGCGGAAGCGATCGCCGCGCAGGTCGTCTTCCGTGGTTCTCAGGGCCTGGAACTCGGTGCCGGTGGCACCGTCGAGGACGAGGATCCTTTCCGCAGCAGCGGCCCGCAATGAGGTGAGGGCGGTCATGTCGCGGCCACCGAATCGCGGGACTGCCGACTGGCCTGTGTAGGTGTGAGGGCATCGCGACGATCTCGACCGAGCCACAATGACACGGTCAGCCCCTCACCCTCGGGGGCTTGTGCACCGTCGATAGCGGGCGGCGCGATCGTGCGGATCGTCGGCACATCGAGCCCTGCCTGTTCCAGCCAACCCTCGACGGTATCGGCGCGGAACCCGAGGCGCAGGTGCGCGTGATCGGCGCGGAGGAACTCCAGCGAGTGGGGTGCGAAGTCGACGATCAACAGCCGCCCTCCCGGTGACAGGAGCCGGGCGGCCTCGCGCACGGCTCGGGCCGGATCGTCGAGGAAGTGCAGCACCTGGTGGATCACGATCAGATCGAACGAGTCATTCGCGAACGGCGGGCTGTAGACGTCGCCCTGGCGAAGGTCGATGCCGCGGATCTCGGCGCGTTCCAGGTTGGCGCGTGCCACCGCGAGCATCGAATGGCTGCTGTCGAAGCCGACAGCACGCTCGACGTCGCGACCGAGGAGTTGCAGCATCCGCCCTGTGCCGGTGCCTACATCGAGCATCGACTTGTACTTGATCGAACCGACCGTCTCCATGATCGCCTGCTCGACCGTTGCGTCGGAAGCGTGGAGTGAACGCTCCTCGTCCCAGCGCGGCGCGATGCCGGCGAAGTATTCGTGAGCGGCCGCGGTTCGGTGGTTGCGCACGAGCGCGAGCCGGTCGAGATCGGCTGCCAGCACACCGTCGTGCAAATCGGTCAGCGCAAGCACCTCACTGACCAGTTGACCGATCGGACCGTCGTTGACGAGGTCGAAGAACGCCCACGTGCCCTCACGGTGCTTGTCGACGAGGCCGGCGTCGGCCAGCAACTTCAGGTGACGAGAGATCCGCGGCTGTGACTGGCCGAGAATGTCGGTCAGGTCGGTGACGGTGAGCTCACCATGCTGCAACAAGGCCACGATCCGTAGTCGCGTCTCCTCGTCGAGTGCCCACAACACATCCAACATCGCCGGCAACGCAAGACGCATCCCGAAACTATATAACGACATCTACATATAAACAATGAGACTCGTCGCCGAGCATCAGAATGCACCACTTTGCACGACACGCTGGCCTGGCAACAGACAGACGTCCTTCGCTACGACAGGTACGTGCCCGAGCGACGCCTTGGCTCGACGACACAGTGATCGCGATCGTCGTGCTCGGCGCTAGACGGCCGTTCGTCTTACGCTCTCGCGCGACTGGCGGCGTACCGGTCGAGCGCGTGCCGGCCGGGTCCGCTCCCGACGATGTGATCCTGATGCCGGGGGAGGGCGACATGCTCATCATGCGTGGGGCGTGCCAGCGCGAATGGTTGCATTCCGTGCCGCAAGCGTCCACGGATCAGCTCGTCGCCCCATCTTGACTGCCGACGAGCACCTGACAATGCTGGCCCAAGGAACGCGGCCAATCGCTGGATGCGCGCCCACAAGAGGGAGACATCGTGACTGGCAATATCAACATTGCGTTGCTGGGTTCGAAGTTCATGGGTCGGGCCCACTCGAACGCTTGGCTGAACGTCGGCAAGTTCTTCTCCGTCGATCCGCAGCCGACGATGCACACGGTGGTTGGTCGTAACCCAGGCGACCTACGCGAGTTCGCCGAACGCTGGGGCTGGCAGCACCACACCACCGATTGGCACGCCGCGGCTACCTCCGACGACATCGATCTGGTCGACATCGGCACACCCAACGACGTTCATGCAGAACAGGCGATCGCCGCCCTCGAGGCCGGCAAGCACGTCGCATGCGAGAAGCCGCTCGCCGGAACACTGTCCGATGCACGGGCGATGGCTGCAGCTGCCGTTGGTGCACCCGGCACGACATCGGTGTGGTTCAACTATCGACGGGTGCCGGCCGTCGCCTTGGCCCACCAGCTGGTCGCCGCGGGCAGGATCGGTCGGATCTACCACGTGCGTGCCTCCTACCTGCAGAGCTGGGGAGGTCCGGACACGCCGCTGCTGTGGCGATTCCAGAGCGACATCGCCGGCTCCGGTGCCCACGGCGATCTGAACGCCCACATCATCGATTCCGTCAGATTCGTAACGGGTGAGGAGATCGTCACGGTCGAGGGGGCGATCGAGCACACGTTCATCGAGGAGCGCTCCGTACTCGAAGGCCAGACGGGTGGTGAGATCGCCGGGGCCGGCGCGACCACCACCGGCACCAAGTCGCCGAGCACGGTCGACGATGCCGTGTTATTCCTCGGCCGGCTCAGCGGCGGGGGAGTTGCGAGCTTCGAAGCCACTCGCCTCGCCACCGGCTATCACAACGCAAACCGCTTCGAGATCCACGGTGATCGGGGAGCCCTGCGTTTCAACTTCGAACGACTCAACGAGTTGGAGTTCTACGACTTGAGCAACGACGCGGCCGTGCAGGGGTGGACGACGATCGACGTGACCCGCGGCGGCGATGGCCACCCCTATGTCGATGCCTGGTGGCCCGATAGCCACGGGCTCGGCTACGAGCACGCCTTCGTCAATCAGGCGAGCGACATCCTGACCGTCATCGGCGGCGGCGCCCCGGTTGTTCCGCTTGCCGATTTCGCCGATGCGTTGATCACCCAGTCAGTACTCCACGCGGCGATCGAGTCGGCCCGGCAGCGGTCACCCGTCACGATTGCCGAGATCTAGAAAACAAGACCGAGATGAAAGAGGCCCCGATGTCCGAGATCAAACAATTTGAGCCGAAGTTCATGCCGATCGGCGTGCTCACCGCCGCGCTGCAGGAGCTCACGTCCCGCCAGCGACGCGACCCGGATCCCGATCTGGCCATCGAGGAGTGGCTCGATTTCGCGGTGACCCTCGACGCCGATTGCGTCGAGCTCTCCGCCGCGTTGCACCCGTCGGTCGCCGACGTCCCTGCTGAAGCAATGCTCGACCCCGTCGCGAACACGCTTGATCTGCGCGAACCCTTCGACGACGTCCGGGCGAAGCGTGTTCTCGCAGCCATCGACTCAACGGGTGTCGCGATCGCCGACATCGGCTACTTCGACGACATGTTGCATGAGGATCCGGTGATTCGGCGCAAGAAGCACGACTTCATGATCGCAGTCATGAATGCCGCATCACTGCTCGGCGTGCCTGCGGTGACTGGCTTCGTCGGGCGTAACCAGGCCAAGTCGATGGATCAGAACCTGATCGACTTCGAGGAGAGCTTCGTGCCGCTTCTCAAAGAGGCCAAGGCCCGCAAACTCCAGTACCGGGTGGAGCAATGCCCGATGCCCGGGTGGACGCCGAGCGACAACTTCCACAACAACATCGCGTACGCGCCCGGGATGTGGATCGCGCTCCACCAGATCGCCGAGCGCAACGGCGTCGGCGACCAGTTCCGCATCCACTACGACCCGTCGCACGCAATCCTCATGGGTCAAGACACGCGCTCGATCTTCCAGTACCTCAGGGACGCCGGTTATGGCTTCCTCATCGCCGGCATGCACGTGAAAGGGCAGGTGATCCACTCTGAGGGCGTCGCCGGCTGGGGTTACGGCGGCCAGACGGTGCAGCGCGGCGACTGGGTCGACGGCGAGGTGTCGAGCAACCCAGCCGATCTGGGTAACTCGTGGAAGAAGCAGACAGTGCTGTGCGAACACGAACTTCCCGGCACCGCCCGCCATGACCCGCTTGCCTATCTGCAGAACCGCACCGTCGATTGGCTCGATCATCAACTCGCGGCGCGTGAGCTGCTCGACTTCGATCCAACTACAACTCCGTTGATCGTCGAGCACGAGTACGGCGCTGCCCGCGTGCAGGACAAGGCTCTCCTGCAGCCAATTCTGGCGGCGTCGATGGCCTTCACCCGCCACATCGACCGGGCGGCGGCATCGATGTACGCGTTGCAGGCCGAAGTGTTGGCTGCTCAAGGAATTCCAGTTCAAGGCGTCGGCCGTGAGGCCTACAGGAGTTGATGATGAAAGGGGCTGGATTACCGGCGAGGGATGGCGAAATTCTGCTTCCCGCAAATAGCCCATGCGGGAGGCGTAGTAGATTTGCGCTGTGCCGCGCACGCGGTTGTGATGGAAGAAGGGGTTGGAGATGGCTAAATACTTGATCAGCGGGAACTACGTCGGGGATGGCATCAAGGGGGTGATGGCCGAGGGAGGCTCGAAGCGTCGCGAGGCCGCCGCTGCCGCGATCGAGTCCGTCGGTGGGTCCCTCGATTGTCTCTACTTCGCGTTCGGGAAGACCGACGTGTACGGGATCTGTGACTTCCCCGATGCAGCCAGTGCGGCGGCGATCTCGCTGCTGATCAACTCGACCGGTGCCGTCGCAATCTCGCTGACGCCTTTGCTGACGCCAGAGGATCTAGACGCGGCGGCCGCCAAGTCCCCGTCGTACCGTCCACCGGGCGGCTGACGACCTACCCCGGGTCCCGGCGTCTTCGAGCAACTACACCTGAGCTGCTCGGGGGTCCGGGGGCATGACGAGCTCGCCGCTGATTCCCATGCGTTCGAGCACGACCGTGGCTTGTTTGACAAGGTGTTCGCGTTCGTCAACCGTGGTGTCGTTCAGCCGTGCCATCTCCAATGCCGACATGGCTGATTCCCAGTCGACACCGCCCTTGTCGGCAATTTCTCGTGCCTGGTGCAGGAGGACTCTGGCCGACGTTGCATCTCCCAGAGCCGCCGCGACAGTTCCCTCCATGCGTCGTGCGAGCGCGGCGACCGGCGGACCTCCGTCAGCCGCCCGATCGCCGAGATGTTCCAACTGCTCTGTTGCCTCGGAGAGCTGTCCGGCGAACACCAGGGCCTCAGCAAGCCGGGCCTCGGTCTCTGCAAGGAACGGTGCATGCGCGAGGTCCTCGAAACGCTGACGAGCTTCGCGGAGCAGCTCGATGCCCTCTTCGGTGCGACCCGTTCGGGCCAGGGTGCGGCCGAGGGTATTCGTGGCTGCGGCGACGCCCATCGCAAACCCGCTCGCCCTCCAGATCCGCCGTGCTTCGCGCAGCAACCTCTCGGCCTCCTCGAACCGGCCCTGTTCCGTGCGAATTTCGGCGAGGTTGTGTGCGCACTGTGCCATTCCGACGACATCCCCGGCGCGGCGGCGCGCCGTGAGGCTCTCTTCGAAGTACGCGCAGGACTCATCCCATCGGCCGGTATCGAGCGCGTCCATTCCGCGGTTGTTGAGTACTGACGCAAGCCCAGCGAAGTCTCCGAGCTCCTCGTAGATCGGCTGGGCGAGATTGCGG
>JANMRB010000093.1:0-5624 GCA_031370825.1 Ilumatobacteraceae bacterium | reverse complement strand
CCGACGATGCCCCTCATCGAGTGCGGAAGGACGGCCCCGGTGATCATCTCCCACCGCGTCGCGCCAAGAGCCAATGCTCCGTCCCGATCTGTTTGAGGAGTGGTCTCGATCACCTCACGAGCGATCGACGTGATGATCGGTGTGATCATCACCGACAGGATCAGACCGGCCGTCATGAACGTTCGGCCGGCGCCCGTGCGACCGAATATGTCGCCGAGCACCGGCCACCCGTTGAACCATCCGCTGACCGTCTTGTAGAACCCGACGAGCTTCGGAGCGAGGAAGATGATTCCCCACAGCCCGAAGACCACCGACGGAACGACGGCCACCAGATCCGTGAGCGAGACCAGCCACTTCTTCAGCCATGCAGGCGCGATCTGCGTCGTGAACAGGGCGATGCCGATGCTGACCGGAACGGAGATCAGCACGGCGATCAGGGACGTGACGGCCGTGCCGTATATGAAGCTCAGCGCGCCGTAGACCTCTTTGCTTGGTGCCCACCGGCGTTCAGTGAAGAAGCGGATGCCCTCCTGCCTGAAGACCGGTAGCGAGCGCCCGCTGATGGTCCAGGCGATGAGAACGAGAACGATCAAGATCAGGGCCCCGGCAGCAAGGGTCGAGCCCTTGAAGATACGGTCGAGAATTTGTCGTCTCGGTCGCAGCTCCGCCAGATCGGCCGGCGATTTGTTCATTCTCCTCCTTGGCTCGTCCCCGTACCCGTTGGGCCGCCTCGCTAAACGTGGGCCGGCACTGTGCTGGCTGGTCAGGGCCTGGCTGGTCAGGCGCCGATCTTGGCGATGTTGGCCAGAGCCCTCGCCTGCAGCGCAGCAGGCAAGGGCGCATAGTCGATGTCTGGCGCCGTCTTCTGGGCGTCGGTCAGGAGGTAGGTGAGCAAGCCGCGGAGAGCGTCGGCCTTCGCGGGATCCGACTGCTTGGTGTAGGCGATGATCCACGTCTGCGCAGCGATCGGGTAGGCGGCATCGCCATCGGCCCAACCGAGGAAGAACGTCAGGTCGTCGTTGATCTTCGCATTCTCAGCCGCAGCAGTTGTCGCGTCGAGGGTCGGATCGACATATTTGCCTGCCTTGTTCTTGACCGACGCAAACGTCAGGTTGTTCGCCTTCGCATCGCTCAGGTCGACATATCCAATGGCGCCTTCGGTGGACGACACGATCTGGGCGACTCCACTGTTGCCGTCACCCGCCTGCGTTCCTGCGGGCCATTCGAGCTCGGAGGCTCCGCCCAGCTTCCAAGTCCCGCCGGCATCGGGTCCGGCCGCAGCGTTGAGGAACTTGGAGAAGTTCTCCGTGGTGCCGGAGCCATCGGCGCGGCGGGCTACCACGATGTCAGCGTCGGGCAATGTGACGCCAGGATTGTCGGCAGCGATCACCGGATCGTTCCACTTCGTCACCTCGAGTTGAAAGATCGCCGCGATGCTGGCGGGCGAGAGTTGCAGCTTGTCGACGCTCGGAAGGTTGTACGACATCGTGATCGGCGCGATGACCGTGGGTACGTACACGAATTCGCCGCCCGTATAGGCCGCCTTGTCAGCGTCTTTCACCACGCCGTCGGTGCCGGCGAAGTCGACGACCATCTCTTGCAGGTCGCTGCGACCCTTTCCAGAACCGCCTCCGCCGTACTCGACGGTCAGATCCGGAGCTATTCCGGCGAGCGTGGCGATCGAGTCGTCGTAGAAGCCCTTGGGGAACGTCGCCCCGCTACCAACCAGACTGCCTGTCAACTTGGAGAAGTCGACTGTGCTCGCGGGTGTTGTACCTGCGGATGCGCCATCGGTCGTGCTCGGTTGACCTGCTGAGCTGGTTGCAGCATCGCTGGCGCCCGGCGCCACGGTGCTGTCCGAGGACTTGTCGCTGCCGCACGCTGCGGCAAGGAGTGACAGAGAGATGATTCCGGCGATCACGAGGCGCCGCCTGGCTGCGTTCACGTATGTGTCTCCTTGTAGTCGGATCTTGATGACTGACGACGGTCACCGTAGAGATCGAAGTTGACGCTCAAGGGGTGGACGGATGAACGGGAAGTGAACGAGGAGTGAATGCTCGCCGACAGGTCGCACAGCAGCAATACTTCGAGGCATGACCGCAGCTCCGGGCCGACGCACGCTCGGCACCATCACGGAGCCAGCGCGACAGATCGACGTCGTCCACGAGACCGACGTGCTCGTCGTCGGATCAGGTCCCGCGGGTCTCGCAGCCGCCCTCGCCGCAGCGCGGGCGGGCGTCGAGGTGACGCTCGTCGAAAGGTTCGGCTGCTTCGGAGGCAACATCACAGCGGTCGGTGTAGAAGGTATGGCGTGGTACCGCCATGAGGAGACGGTCGAGGCCAATGGCATTGGCCGCGAGTTCGAGACTCGAGCCAACGAGATGGGTGCCGCTGTGCCGGAGAGCCAGTCGATGTCGTTCGAGCTCGACGCCGAGGGCTTCAAGCTGGTTGCCGACACGATGATCGAAGAGGCCGGGATCCGAGGCATGTTGCACCGCTCGTTCGCGGCGCCGATCATGGACGGCGACACCATCACCGGCATCATCACCGAGTCCAAAGCGGGCCGTGAAGCCATCCGCGCCCGCATGGTGATCGACGCAACCGGCGACGCCGATGTGGCTCACCGCGGCGGCGCGCCGACCTTTCACACTCCGCGGGAACAGATGATGGCTGCGTCGGTCATGTTCCACCTCGTAGGCGTCGACAAGAAGGCATTCATCGAAGGCATCAAGGCCGATCCGCAGAGCTACAAGGATTGGGCCGGCGGTGGTGAGTGGAACATCGAGACGGGCGGCAAAGAGGATGACATGTTCTCGCCCTTCCTGAAGCGCCCCTTCGAAAAAGCGATCAAGGACGGCTTGCTGCCGGCGAGTCTGTCGACCCTGGCCGGCACGTGGGGTGCCATTCACGACACGGGTGAGCTCACCTACATGAACCTGGTCCACATGGACGGGATCGATGGAACAGATCCCGACGATCTGACTCGTGGCGAGATCGAAGGTCGTCGCCAAGCCATGCAAGCCATCGAGGCGTTACGGCGGTACACGCCCGGTTGTCAGGGTGCTCGGCTGCGTAACTTCGGCATGACGTTGGGGATCCGCGACACGCGCAAGATCGATGCCCGCTACAACATGACCGAACACGACGTTCGCCACCAAGCCCGGTTCGAGGATTCGATCGGTATCTATCCAGAGTTCATCGATGGGTATGGCATCTTGATACTTCCTACGACAGGTCGCTACTTCCAGATCCCGTACCGCAACCTCGTGCCGAAAGGTGTGCGCAACCTGCTGGTGGCCGGCCGCTCGTCGGGCGGCGACCGAGTGTCGCATGCTTCGACACGTAACATGTCGTGCTGTGCGGTATTGGGACAAGGCGCCGGTATCGCAGCGGCACTTTCCGTGCATGTGGGCACGGACCTCGATGACTGCGACATCGTCGCGGTTCACAAAGAGCTGGACAGGCAAGGCGTGCGATTCGAGTAAGCATGTAGAGCCATGAGCGCTGATCACGGCCACGGTCACGGACACGACCACGGCGCTGCGGCCCTGAGAGGTGGCGCCCGGCATCGCAAGCCATTGGTGATCTCCTTCGCGCTGATCGTCGCCTTTCTCGTCGTTCAAGTCGTCGTCGGTGTTGTCACCGGCTCGTTGGCCTTGCTGTCGGACGCCGGGCACATGGCCACCGATGCTCTCGGACTGGGAATGGCCTTCGCGGCCATTCAGGCCGCAGCCACCGCCCGGGAACATCCGCAGCGCACGTTCGGGCTGTACCGACTGGAGATACTTGCCGCACTGGTGAATGCGGGACTGCTGTTCGGCGTCGCTGGGTATGTGCTCTTCAAAGCCGTCGGACGCATCGGTAACGCCCCAGACATTGCCTCGACACCGGTGCTCGTCGTCGGCGTGATCGGGCTCGTCGTCAACGTGATCGCGTTCCAATTGCTGCGTGCCGGGGCAAAGGACAGCCTCAACATGAGAGGCGCGTACTTGGAAGTGTTGTCGGACACCCTCGGATCCGTTGGGGTGATCATCGCCGCGGTTGTGTGGGGCATCACCGGCTGGACCTGGGTGGATCCTGTGATCGGCGCGGTCATCGGTGTGTTCATCCTGCCCCGGGCATGGCGTCTCGGTCGTGAGGCGCTACTTGTTTTGATCCAGGCAGCGCCGGCACGTCTCGACATCGCCGTACTGCGACAAGACCTGGCCACGATTGCCGGCGTTGTGGACGTGCACGACATCCACGTCTGGACCTTGACCTCGGAGATGGACGTTGCGACTGCGCACATCATGGTTGCCGTCGGCGCAGACTCCCACGCGGTGCTCGATCGGGCCCGTGAGTTGCTCGCCGACCGACACGGCATCATCCACGCCACACTCCAGATCGAACCGGATGATCATCACGGATGCGACGAAGTGACATGGTAAGAACTGAGACACCGAACTGTCGTCACATCGACCAGGAGGATGAAGCGATGCCCGAAATCGAGCGATCAGAGGCCGACTGGCGTGAGGTGTTGACTCCCGAGCAGTACGACGTGCTACGTCGAGCCGGCACCGAACGCGCCTGGAGCGGAAAGTATGTCAACGAGCACGGCGACGGCACGTACCACTGCGGGGCCTGCGGGGCGGAGCTGTTCGACTCCACCGCGAAGTTCGAATCCGGCAGCGGCTGGCCGAGCTTCTATCAGACCAAGGCGGCGGACGCCGTCGAGCTCATCGAGGACAAGAGCCACGGGATGATCCGCACGGAGGTTCGCTGCCGCCGATGCGGTTCACATCTCGGTCATCTGTTCCCCGACGGGCCTGCACCGACGGGTCAGCGCTTCTGCATGAACAGCCTCGCACTCGATTTGGTCACCGAGGAGACCTAGCTCACGTTCCAGTGGTGCTGCTTGGCGACCAGCCGTGAAATCGCGTCAGCTGTCGTCGGCCGCGCGAAGTAGAACCCCTGTGCTCTCGTGACACCGAGGCTCTTGAGACCCAACAACTGCTCGTACGTCTCGACGCCTTCGGCGGTCACTTCCAGCTCCAATGCCGAGGCCATGGCAACGATCGCGGCAACCAGCGCGGTGTCGTGCGGGTCCGTGCCGAGACCATCAACGAACACTCGGTCGACCTTCACCGCGTCGACCGGGAACAGCTTGAGATAGCTCAGAGACGAGTACCCGGTACCGAAGTCATCGATCGACACGTCGACACCGAGTGCTTTGAGGTTGTTCAAGGTCTTTCCGAAGTACTCGGCGTCACCCATGAAAACGCTCTCGGTCAGTTCGAGACACAGCGCACCCGCGTTCACTCCGGTACGAACCAGGACGTCGTCGATCATCGAGCAGATGTCCGGCGAGAGCATCTGACGAACGGAGAGGTTGACGGCGATGGACAAGCCGGCGTCCACGTCGAGCGATTTCGCGAGTCGCTGCCATTCGGCGAGGTCGAGGCATGCCTGTTCGAGGACCCGGGCCCGATTGGAACGATGAGGCCGGTCTCCTCGGCAAGAGCAATGAAATCGCCGGGGGTCACCAGGCCGTGCTCGGGATGCCTCCAGCGAACCAACGCCTCTGCGCTGACCATTGCTCCGGTCACGAGGTCGACGACCGGTTGATACTGCACAACGAACTCGCC